>JBDTVG010000287.1:0-26893 GCA_040007395.1 Chloroflexota bacterium | reverse complement strand
TTCATTCCTCCTTATTCTATCTTCTTGGAGCATCCTTTTCTCTGGAATGGCCTAATTAGTCCAGTACCGAAAAAATTGCGTCTAGCTTGACCGAAAAACCCGGCAGCACCTCGCCGCCTGTCAACATGCCATCTGAACTGCCAAGGATCGCGACATCAAGCGCCCCACGATAAACGTAAATCGTCCGTGACTTTGGATAGACTATCCATAGCAACCGGACTCCGGCCTCAAAGTATGCCTCGACTTTCTGCTGCATCTCGATCTTGGTGTTGCTGGGTGAATCGACCTCAACCACAAGATCCGGCCCAATGGTAAGGAACCCATCTATCGCTTTGCCTAGCCGTTCCTTTGGTATAAATGCGAGATCAGGAGCCAGTACCCTGTCTGGATTCTCGGACAGGATAAAGCCTGTTCCAGCACCATATAGCTGCCCAAGATTATGTGGATAGACAAAACTGCCAATGAGAACAATTAGTTGGGCGGTGAGCAGGCCATGTATTGCTCCGTGAAATGGCAGTTCAATCAGTGTTCCTTTGAATAACTCATAGCGATTATCATCTTCAGGCAATGCCCACAAATCTTCTGCCGTGTACAGTCGATCTTGTACGACCATTGCCATTCCTCACGTTTATATTGACCTTACAAGTATAGCACGGGCTATTGTCTGTGTGTTTTCGTTCATGCTATAGTTAGCCCTATCTTGCGATTCTGTGGCACGCTCTGACGGCACATCAATTGCAAGTCAACGAAACTTTACTAGCAAAGCGTAATAATCCTTGTCATCACTCTTATCACTTACAAAGCGCCTGTTCCTGCTGCTCTCGGCACTAGTCATTGTGTGGTTGGCTGCCCCCGAAAAGATCAGCCGCGCCGATGTCCAGACTCATTACTGGCTAGGCCGACCTATTCCGCCGGAATACACAACGCGCCAGCAGATCGGCTTTCCCTACGGCGGCACCCGCGCCGAGAGATCGCCGCTGCATCATGGCGTGGATCTGCTAAACAAGCTGAATACACCTGTGATTGCGGCGGCAGATGGAACCGTGTATTACGCGGGACCGGACAGTGAACACATCTTTGGCCCGTATGCCAACTTCTACGGCAATGTCGTGGTTATACAGCACGATCTGACTGCGCCCGAAGGCGGCACGCTTTTTACACTATATGGGCATTTGAACGCCATTACGGTGCAAGCTGGGCAGCGGGTCGGACGTGGGCAGCAGATCGGCGCGGTGGGCAAATCCGGGATAGCGCTGTGGTATCACCTGCATTTCGAGGTGCGGGTCGGCAACCCGCAGGATTATAATGCCGTGCGTAACCCCGAATTGTGGTATGCGCCTGAACCCGGCACGGGCAAGATCGTCGGGCGCATGGTCGATTCAAAGGGCGGGTTGGCGATGGGCATTCGCTTCGTGATCACTACGCCGCACAGCGTGATCCCCAATTGGACGTATGCCAATGCAGACGTACCATCCGATCCGGCTTATAATGAAAATTTCGTGGCAGGCGATCTGCTAGCGGGTTGCTATCGTTTTCGTGTCAAAGGACGTGGCCCTTATGCTTACGATGAACCATTCTGTATCAGCAGCGGCGAAACGCTCATCATGCAGGTTCAGCTTAAACCTTTTTAGCCATTAGCTTTGGCTTTGTAGTCTACAGCCTTACCGTAGCCATCGGAGTAACCAGAATGCCTGTGACCTTCACGATAGAGTCGGGCGATATTACGACCTTTGAATCGGATGTGGTGGTGCTCAAATATGCACGATCGTTTCACGGAGCCGACGAAGCAGTGGCGATGGCGCTGAGCCTGAAGAGTCCCGAAGGGGTCGATCTGGAGCCTTCGATTGGGGACTATCGCTATATCAACACCGAAGGGACTATCGGCAGTCTATTTGCGCTGTTTATCGGTGTGGATAAAGTGTCGAAGTTCCGCTATGAGGAGATCACGCAGTTTGCGGCGAACGCTTTTGCTATTCTGGCGAAAGAAGCACCGGATACCCGCTATGTAACGATGACCATGCACGGTGTCAGTGCTGGGCTGGACGAAGTGGAATCGCTGGTGTCGCAGTTCCGAGGCTGTATGCAGGCCATCCAGTCCGGCATAGTCCCCTACGCCCTTGAGCGCATCACCATCATTGATAAGGATCGAGGCCGGGTCGTGCGGTTGCGGCAGGCACTCCAACAATATTTAGCGGATGCCGACTACGCCGCGTCAAACGACGATTTTTCAGGGTATGTGCTAGCCGTGCCGCCCAAAAAACAGAAAGATCGATCAGAAGATCAGGTCAAATCCAGTCGCGGCCTGACCGCAGATAGCGAAACCCTTGATGGTCGTGTGCCAAAACTAGAGAGCGAGATCAAACCGCACGCTTTTGTCGCCATGCCTTTCAAAAAAGAAATGGATGATGTGTTTTACTATGGGATTCAACAGCCCTTGCACACAACAGGGCTGCTATGTGAACGGGTCGATCAGGATGCGTTCACGGGCGGCATTATGGAATATGTCAGGAACCGCATTGAAACAGCGGCGGTGATTATTGCTGAACTGACAGGCGCGAATCCCAACGTGTATCTGGAAGTTGGCTATGCGTGGGGCAAAGGACGACCCACCATTCTACTGGCGCGAGATGAAAAAGAACTGCATTTTGACGTGCGTGGGCAGCGAGTCCTGACCTACGAACGCATCAAGGATCTGGAAGAGTCACTTTCGAAGGAACTGAAACAGATGATCTTGAAGGGCATTGTCAAACCTTGACCGCCGCGCCACAGACAACGCTCACTACTCCTGCCTCGCTGCAAGTAGTCCTAATTACGGGTGCGTCGGCGGGCATTGGTTATGAAACGGCGTTAGCTTTTGCTCGACACGGCTACAAAGTCGCTGCCACTGCCCGCCGTCAGGAGCGGCTTGAGGGGCTTGTCAAAGCGGCTGAGGGTGAGACGGGCTTGACGGGCGAAATCGTGCCCTTCGTTGCCGATGTGACCAAAGCACAAGATATGCAGAACGTGGTCGATTCGATCATGGTGCGGTGGGGTCGCTTGGATGTGCTGATCCCGAATGCGGGGATAGGGCAGCGTGGCGCATTGGTCGATTCGCCATGGGACGATCTGGATGTGGTGCTGCGAACCAATATCGATGGTGTGCTACACACAGTGCGGGCTGCTGTCCCTGCCATGCGCCAATCGGGCGGTGGGCATATTGTAACGCTCTCGTCGGTGCTTAGTATTGCGATCTCACCTTACGCAACGATCTACGCTGTATCGAAAGCTGCTCTGAATGCTATCGTGCGAGGACTGCGCGTGGAGCTTGAACCCGATAGTATTTGGGTGACAAATATTTTGCTAGGCCAAACCCACAGCGAATTCGCTAAATCGCGGCGGGGACAGGAAGGGCGAGTTGCCGGAAAACTGCCGACCATGACTGCTCAGTTCGTCGCCCAACGCATTTTTGAGGAAGCTCACCGCAACCATCGCACAGTTACGCTGCGCCTCATTGATCGACTAATCAACTTTGGCGGTTTGTATCTGCCCCGCCTGACAGATCGGCTTCTTGGGCGCGTCTACAAGGCCAAGTAACTTGCCCCCTTAACCGAGCAAAATATGATAAATAGTAGTCTCGCCGCCTTCTTCGCGACGGAGGGAATCGGTGTCATATTTCAGCTTGAACAGCATACCGGCAGGTCGGAAATGGCGTGTATAAGCGTAAAATAGCCCATACAGGAGGTCGTCAGGATAAGGGACTTTTTATTGGTAGTGTGGCATGAAACACCGTTCCTTTAGCAGTGTGTGGTACGATCTCACGAATTTCTAGCGAATCAGGTTATTGTCTTATACGATGGCCTATGCTGAAAATGGTACCTTTTGGCACATTTGCGAGTGAACGACAATTAGACGGCATAGTTGCGATACGTTTCCCAGACTGCTACCATTGGACTTGGAAGACGTACACACTTTCAGAAACACCTACCCATTAACGCGATTGCTGCCTTTGCCTGATCTGACAATGATCTGAGATCTGACAATTAGCACGAAAGGAGACAACGGCTAATGCCTGCCGTTTAAGGCCATGCATCGCCGTTAAATATCTATGGATGAAGATTTCAATTTACCCCCGGCAGATCCAGATGATCTGAGCAAGCTAAACCCTGTATTGAGCGCCGCCAACCAGAGTATGCTGGAGGGCTTAGGACAGCTTTCCGACTACTTCGGCTACAACCGTGTGATGGGCAAAATGTATGGTGCGTTGCTGCTGAGTCCACGCCCCATGAGTCTAGATGATCTGCTGAATCATTTGGATGTATCCAAAGCCAGCGTCAGTATGAATATGCGAACGCTAGAAAATATGGGGATCGCTCGTGAAGTGTGGGTACGCGGAGACCGACGGAAATATTACGAAGCCGAACCCGACTTTTGGAAGATTCTCACGAATGTTCTTGGCAACCGCGAACTGCGCGAGATCAATCAGGCGCTTGAAACGCTCGAAACCAGCATGATTAAGGTTCGTGAGGCGACTCCCGATATGTCTGACGAAGATCAAGAGTTGGCAAAATTCTACGTGGAACGGATTGAACTAGTCAGGAATTTCTTCCGTTTTGCCAAGCTTGTGCTCAACTCACTGCTAGACCGAGGCGGTAAGCTCAACCTTGATAAAGTGACTCGGATCGATATTGAATAGCCCCCATTCAAGATTGAAGCCTTAAAAATCAATACAATTGGAATACGGATTCAATTAAATCTAAATTATAATTGTAGCTGTACAAGCACAGCATTTCGTTCTCTTGTACCTTTCGTACCGAAAAGGTGAAGTAATGGATGTAATAAAGATCGCGAATATGGAACTTCAAGTCGTCCGGCACAACGTTAACTCCCTGATCTTGACGATCATAGGCCGACTCGATGCCCAAACCGTCGATCAACTAAAAGGCATATGGGGCAACGATGAGTCAGTGCATTCGATTGTACTGAACTTAGCCCAAACCGTTTTTATCGATTCGCTAGGGCTAGCCACCTTGGTCAACGGGCTAAAGACGATGCGTGCGCGGGAAGGTTCTTTTATTCTCGCGGCTCCTTCCGATGCCGTCTTGACCATTTTTGAGTTGACTGCGATGGATAAGGCTTTCAACATCACTCAATCTGTCGAAAGCGCCGTAGCCTTACTTTGAGCGCCTACTAAAATTTTGTCCTTTAGAAACATGGAGCAAAGATAGCATGACTCCGACTGTGCTAGTGGTAGATGATGAGAGTGTCACCCGTCGCTTGGTGATCTTTTCCCTAAAGACCCTCAATGTTGAAGTGCTGCCTGCCGAAGATGCGACAGAAGCGCTCGAAATGGCACATACACACTGCATCGATCTTATGCTGGTAGACATTAATCTGCCCGATATAGATGGATTGACCCTGATTAAACACCTGCGGGAAATCCCTAAAATGGAGAATGTGCCGATTATCAGTTTCACGGCGCGTAACGACTCCGACGACGAAACCCGCGCCCGTGAACTGGGGGCAAAGGGCTTTCTTTACAAGCCGTTCAGCACTCAGGAATTGCGTGAACTCGTCACGTACCACCTCGGAATGTAGCCCGGAATACGAAGCCGGGTCGCTAGAGTCACTTGGATTCCCAAGCTCTCAGATTTTCAGTGACCAAACATCCATATTTAACCCCGTCAAGCCAAAGCCATAGCGGTGATACAGGCTGAGGGATTTTGTGTTAGTTTCCTGCGTGTTAACTGTGATACTGTGGATATTGCGCCGCAAAAAATGCTCGATCACATCTGTCAGCAGTACGCCGCCGATACCTTGCCCTTGCACAGTCGGCACTGTTGCTAGCCGCGCCAGATGTGCTCCGTCACGATACAGAGTCGAAAGCTGATAGGCAACGATCTGACCGTCCAGTTCCGCGACGGTAAACCGCGAGGCAGTACGTGCCGCCTGTCGCAAGGCCGAGAGACTCAACTGCCAGATCGGGGTAAACGCCTTGTGGTCAACCTCAGTCGCAGCTGAGACTTCGCGCCAGTCCGCCACACGAATTTTCAAGTCGCTGCGGAGTGGCGGCAGAACACGGTCGTCATCACGGCGCAGCGTGACAATTGAATCTAGCGGCGCAAAACCAAGTTTCGCGACGTATGGTCTGATCCAAGGGCGCAGCAACAGCACAGCAACTTCATTAATCTGTTTGCTGACCAGATGTGCTTTCAAGGCAGGCCACAGTACCGCCAGCACCTCGTCAACATCAACGCTATCGGGCATGGCGACCAGTCGTAGCCATGTTGAACGGCCTAACGGCGGCGCAGCGCCCATCACGCCAATGAGTTGACGACCTTGCCATGCTAGTACAATTGGCATATCTGGCTCACCGATCCATTCATCAACGGTGTTCCAGTCGAGGTGGATATGCAGCCGATCTTCATATTGCATCAGACGTAGCAAGTCGCGTTTATGCTGACGGGTATAGGGTGTAACGTGAATTGGCGGGGTATTCATGAATAAATTCGGTTTCCAAAACATTTTAGCAATCATAGCACAGCATTGGGAAGGCTGGTAGTGTTGCAAAAAAGATTGAATCGATACCGCCTGTTTGCCCGACCCATGCTATGATCATCTTTAAAATATCATTTTCAAAACAGGACTAATTTTTATGCCAACCCAAACAGCCGTAATCGCCATTGGTGGCAATTCCCTGATCCCCGACAACGAACATCGCGAGATGAGCTTCCAGTGGGATGCAGTGCGCGAAACGTGTGGACACATTGCTACAATGATCAAGGAAGGCTGGCGTGTCGTCATCACGCACGGTAACGGGCCACAGGTCGGCTATATCTTGCGACGGGCAGAACTGGCAGCGCACGAAGTTCACACCGTACCGCTGGACATTATCGGCGCGGATACACAGGGCAGTATCGGCTATATGGTGCAGCAGGCGCTTCGCAATAGTCTGCGCTCAATGGGTATTGCCCGCAACGTGATTAGCCTTGTCACCCAGACCGAAGTGGACAAAGACGATCCAGCCTTTACCAAGCCGAACAAGCCTATCGGCGGCTTCCTGACCGAAGTCGAAGCTCGAAAATTTGAGATCGAAGGCTGGACAATTATTGAAGATGCGGGGCGCGGGTGGCGGCGGGTAGTGGCTTCGCCCCAGCCAATTGAGATCATCGAGATGGACGCGATCAAGCTAGCGCTGCAAAACGACTATGTAGTAATTGCGGCGGGCGGCGGTGGTATCCCGGTTGTGCGCAATGACAAGGGCGAACTGCGGGGGGTCTATGCGGTGATCGACAAGGATCGCGCCAGCAGTTTGCTAGCAACGGGCATCGGCGCGGATCTGTTTATCATCTCGACAGGCGTGGAGCAAGTTGCTTTAAATTTCAACAAGCCCGATCAGCGCTTGCTGGATCGCGTCACGTTGAAGGAAGCCCGCCAGTATATGGCGGAAGGGCATTTCGCGCCGGGGAGTATGCTGCCCAAGATCGAAGCCGTCGTCCGGTTTTTGGAACGGGGCGGGCCGCAAGCCCTGATTACCAATCCGCAGAGCATTGAGAAGTCACTGCATGGCGAAAGCGGTACTCGGTTCGTGCCTGCCTAGTTTACGGTGACGACCTTTCCCTCGGCAGCACGGATCAATCTGTCGCGGATCGCAAATCCCATGCCGTCTGAGGGATAAGCCCGCGCTAGAATCAGATCGACTCCTGTCGCATCCAGATCGCGCAGTCCAGCATAGAGCCGCCGCGCCACTTGTGGCAAATCGGTGAGCGATCCAAGCGAAACGGTAGGCACATTCAGCGACGATAAGGCGGGGAAATCTTCGTCGGCAATCAGCAACCCAACCCGTTTGCCATCTGCTAGCGCTTCATGAGTACGGCGGATTAGGGTAGCCCGGACTGCTTCGTCCGGGCCATCGAACAGAAGTAGATCGGCGCGGGGCGAATAGTGTTTGAGCAGCATTCCCGGCGCGGGCATAGCTCCGGCTTCGGGCTGTGCGTAACGGCTTGTCACTTCAAGGTCGGGGATAAACTGCCGCAACGTATCTAGTGTGGTGCCGCCGGGACGCACCAAACGTGGTCTGTCACTGGACAAATCGACAATCGTAGACTCAAGGCCGATACTGGTTGGCCCGCCGTCAAGGATCAAGGGCAGCCTACCGTCGAGATCGTCCAACACATGTTGCGCCGTTGTCGGGCTGGAATGGGCGAATCGGTTGGCACTCGGCGCAGCAATGGGCAGTTCACAAGCCCGTAGAAGCGCTTGAGCAATGGGGTGGGCGGGCATTCGCACCGCAACGGTTGGCTGTCCTGCACTCACAATATCTGGGACTCGTTCCGCACGTCGCAAAATGAGCGTCAATGGGCCGGGCCAGAACACCTCGATCAGCCGATGCGCGAGATTGGGGATCTCTATCGCAACTTGCGCTAGCTGTTCAATCGACCATATATGCACAATCAGCGGATCGCTGGCAGGGCGATCTTTTGCCGCGAAGATTCGTGCAGCAGCTACAGCATCCAGTGCGTTTGCCCCCAACCCGTAAACCGTCTCTGTCGGGAACGCGACCAACTGCCCATCCCGCAGCAATGCGGCAGCTTCGTCAATCGCCTGTGCGTCAATTGCTAGCGGGTTTACAAGGATAACACGGGTAGAAAACTGTTGGTGCATGGCGATTGCAAATTCCATTTAAACGATTGGTTATGTTTAGTGTGTTATAGGAGGCTTATATCGTGGATACTTTAACAGAACGCCCCTGGGATCTGCCTAATGGCGCTTCATATAGTTGTTGCATTCTCTCTTATGCAAGAGGCCATACGCACTTGGAGATAGAAATTAGCAATGGGGACAATACAAAGTATCTCATATTCGAGGGTGTAGAGTATTTTTCAATACCCAATGTATGGAAAGGAGCAGACTTCATGGTAGCTCCACAAAATGAATGTCTCAAAATAATCCATTGGTTGCAGCGATATACGGATATTCCAGATGAGTATTTAGCCTCTAAATTCCGGCTTTTTGTACTGGCCTCATTTGTCCCCGAAAGTAGCTTGCCACAAGTAGCCATCTTAGCCCAAAGTGCCGGGTTATCTGACCAAAAGTCAGACTATGCCTTGAGCAAAGAATAGATATCGTGATTGCTTCCTACATGAAAGTCTGATTACCATCCTATGGTGAACAGTCAAGAATAATGGGCATTTAGACAGATCATGTACCCGTCGCGTTGGCAAGACGTTCCCCGTACTGGCGCTTGTAGAATTCGAGATACTCGCCGGTCTTAATCTTGCGCCACCACCACTCGTTTTGCTGATACCAGCGCACAGTTTTTTCCATCAACATCTCAAAATCGCCGGAACGTTGCCAGCCCAGCGCTTTAATCTTGTCACAGTTGAGCGCATAGCGGCGATCATGACCGGGGCGATCTTCTACATAGCGGATCAGCGTTTCGGGCTTATCCAGCAGTCGCAAGATCAAGCGCGTCAAGTCGATATTATGGCGTTCGTTTTCGCCGCCGACATTGTAGATCTCGCCGGGTGCGCCTTGATGCAGCACTAGATCGACTGCGCTGGCGTGATCATCGACATACAGCCAATCGCGCACCTGCATTCCGTCGCCGTAAACGGGTAGTGGACGATCATCAATGGCTTCAGTGATGAAGAACGGCGCGATCTTTTCGGGGTAGTGGTACGGCCCAAAGGTATTGCTGCCCCGCGTAATCGTCGTGTGCAGGCCATAGGTCACGTGGTACGCCCGCACCATGAGTTCGCCGCCCGCTTTGCTGGCAGCATAAGGGCTGTTCGGCTCCAGCGGATCGCCCTCTTTAAAGTAGCCAACTGGGATACTGCCGTACACCTCATCCGTGCTGACATGGTGGAAGCGATTGACCCCCATCGCCCGCGCCGTTTCGAGCAAAATATACGCGCCGACCACATCGGTATTGATGAATGCGTCCGGGTCGAGGATACTGCGATCTACATGCGACTCCGCCGCAAAATTGACAATGGTATCGACCTGATATGCTTCGAGAACGTGGCGCACAATCTCGCGATCCGCAATGTCGCCGCGCTCAAACTTATAATTCGGGCTTTTCACCACAGGCAGCAGATTATCCAGATTGCCCGCGTAGGTCAGTTTGTCAAAGACGATAATGTTGTAGTGCGGATACTTTTCGACCATGTTACGCACAAACGCACTGCCAATAAAGCCTGCGCCGCCCGTGACCAGAATGTTTTGCATTGTTACCTCGTGACTACCTTTTGATCCGTTTTACTTCACTTCAATGTCTGTCATGGTGGCAATGTAGCGCCGATACGATTCAGTCGAATACGTTAGTCGCTCTTGCAGATCGAGTGCTGAAAATTCCGCCAAATGCTCCATGCGCTGCGGTTCCGTTGGATATTTCTGGGCGTGCCACCGGGCGAATGGGGCGATCTGTGAACGGGCGGTTTTGTATTCTTCGATCAGCAGTAGCGCTGTCACACCGCACGCTTCGATAAATCCACTACGTTCTAATTCCTCGAAAGTAGGCGTATTATCGAACGGCAGGCTACGGTAAGTTGCTGTCCAACCATCTTCACTGCTATCCAGCACAATATAGCTAGCCTGTACAATTCCCATCAACGGAACACCCACCGATCCCGGATTGATCACATGCCAGCGCCCTACCTGTCGATCTAGCGGTAAGTGGGTGTGAGCGCAAATAACGGTTGTTTCGTCCACGCTGGCAAGCATGGTCGCGATGTCCGCGTCTGTCGAGTCAGGATAGATCGGCTCGAAGTGATCGCGGGGCGAACCGTGAACAATACGAAGCGTCGGCGCATCCCGAAAACGCAGCGAGAGCGTATCAGGCCATGTAGCGATCTGGTTCAGGCGGCGCGTGCCAAGCTGTGTGCGGGTCCATGCTGGGATCACAAAATTTGCCCATGCTTCCGGCGCACGAGCTGTCCCTTGATCCAGCATATAAATTTCGTGATTGCCCCGAATCACAGCCGCGCCGATCTCGTGCAGGCGATCCATAACTTGCGGCGAAAATGCACCCCAATTCACCACATCGCCCGCGACAATGATCGAATCGACTTTGAACTGCGCCATGTCTGCTAGAACAGCCTCAAGCGCTGGCAGGTTGCCGTGAATATCCGCAAGCACCGCAAGGCGAGTCATGAATGTTCCTTACAACCTGACTTTACTGTAGTCGCCTAGCGTGAGCTTGAGCGCACGAGGCCGGATTGGAGCGCGTTCCATCTCAACGTTGCGCCCAATCAGGCTGCCATTGATGCGGGTATCGATATTGCACAGCTTGCTATTTTCCAATACGATGCTGTATTCGATCTCGCAGTTCTCGATCTCGACATGGTGGTAAATGCTGGTGAACGGGCCAATATAGCTGTTGATAATACGTGTGCCTTCCCCAATGATGGCGGGGCCGCGTATCGTACTGCCGATAACCTCTGCGCCGCGTTCAATCGTCACCCGCGAGTCAATCGACGAGTCGGCATCGACAGTGCCGCGAATCTCTGGGGTAAGTTCTTCGAGCACATGGCTATTCGCCGTGAGCATGTCATCGGGGCGACCTGTGTCAATCCACCAACCTGTATGGACATGCGGGTAGACCTGATAGCCATTTTCAACGAGCCATTGGATCGCATCAGTGATCTCCAGTTCGCCGCGCCACGACGGTTTGATCGCCGCCGTCGCCTCGAAGATATGCTTATCGAACATATAGATCCCGACCAACGCCAGATCGGACATTGGCTCTTTGGGCTTTTCCACCAACCGTTCGATGCGTCCATTCTCAGTTAACGTGGCAACGCCGTACTGCTCAGGATGCTCCACACGAGTCAGGACGATCTGGCTGTTCCAGTCATGGTGGTTGGCGAAATCCGCGATGAGTGGGCTGATGCCGCCCTGAATCACGTTATCGCCGAGGAACATCACGAAGCGATCATCCTGCAAGAAGTCTCGCGAAATCTTAACGGCGTGTGCCAAACCTGACGGCGCATCCTGTGGTAGGTAGGTGATCTTGACCCCATAGCGATCCCCGTTGCCGACTGCCTCACGGATCTCTGGCCCTGTCTCGCCAATCACGATCCCGATCTCGTCAATACCCGCATCACGGATCGCCTCGATCACACGGACTAGCACCGGCTTGTTAGCAACCGGGATCAACTGCTTGGCTCGTGTATAGGTCAGTGGATAGAGCCGTGTGCCTTTGCCGCCACTCAGGATCAATCCCTTCATGTTACTTCTTGGCTCCATAGTATGGGGTCATATTGCTATCGCGTGGCGCATTGCTCAAGGCCACACCAATGACCCGGATATTGGCTCGCTGCAAGACCTCTTTAGCTCGCTGCGCCTGATCGCGTCGGGTCGATCCGGCTTTGATGACCAACAGCAGCGCATCAAGTTTGGAGGCTAACAGCGCTGTATCAGTTACAGCCAGCACAGGCGGCGCATCGAACAGCACGTATTCGGCCTCCCCGGCGAGTAATTGCAAAATGTCATCCATGCGATGGGCGCTCAAAAGATCTGCCGGGTTAGGGGGCAGTGGCCCGCTAGTCAGGATCGATAGGTTATCAATGCCAACGTTTTGGACAGGCGGCTTGCTCAAGGTCGAATCGAGCATCATAGAAGTCAGGCCGCGCTCATTGGGGATCTCCCAGAGTGTGTGTTGGGCTGGACGGCGTAAGTCGCCATCGACCAATATCGTGACATGTCCGGCCTGCGCCATCGTAACTGCCAGATTCGCCACTGTTGAGCTTTTGCCTTCATCCGGTGCAGGCGACGTAACCAGCAGAGTCTTGATTGGCTTATCGAGCGCTGAGAACAGGATATTTGTACGCAGCGTGCGGAAGGCTTCGGCGGCGGGGGAGGTTGGATCTTGTAAGGTGATGAGCTTCGGCATCACGGCTCCTGTCTGTGGCGATTATGGCGCATTATTGCGTATCGGGTAGGTTGCCGAGTACCGACAACTGTAAATAGCGCTCGACATCTTTGGCACTCCGCACGATGTTCGAGTCGAGAAATTCCAGCGCAAAGATAATGACACCGCCGACCAATACGCCTAACAACGCCCCAGCGATGACGTTAATCTTGGTGTTGGGTCGCAACAGACTGGCCTGCGGTGCGTCCAATAATTCAGCGTTGATACGGTCTTCCAGCCGAGTCGGTTGGTTTTCCTGATTACGCCACTGGATAAACTGTGATCCATACTCGCTGGCAATTCTATTGGCCTGATCAGGCCGGGTAGAATCAACGTCAACGTTCAATTGCAGGTTGTTCAGGTCGGGTGTGATATGCACCAGTTCATGCAGTGCGCCGGGGGTCATATCCAGTTTGAGCGCATCGATCACTTCTTTAGCGCGCAGTTCGGTATCGATCCGTGTCGCCCAACTGTCCATGACCTGTTTCAAACTTTGCGTCAGGCCGAAGTCAATGCGGGCGGGCTTGACCAGAATCTTCTGGGTGGAACGGAACACTGGCGTTTGCAGTTTGCTAAAGATGTAGCCACTACCTGCCGTCAGCACCGCCGCCAGCAGAATGATCCAGCCGCGCCGCACGAAAATTCGCACGTACTCTGTTAAATTCAAAAAATACTCCTACATCACACATTGCGCGATCTTTCCTATCGCTTAGGGCGGCGAGATTATAGCAAGGCTTGGCTGAACCGCCACTGACGCTTACTCAACGTTCGCCTGATGCTGAGGGTAAAAGGTTTTCTAAACAAAGAAGATAGATAGCGATAAGTTAAATTTCGTTACTCAACGGCTTGCTCTTAGAGACAGCTTGACTTATTATCGACCTTACTATAAGGTTCTATATTGCACTTCATGTTCGATACCTCTTTCCCCATGTTATATAACCCTATATGGTGAATACCGAGATATACATACCCAACAACAGAAAGGTTAAATATTATGGAAGCACGAAGTCTCAAAATTTCTAAGGTGTTTAGCACGGGTGGCGATGTTCACTATATGTTGCCACATTTTCAACGAGAATATGCGTGGGATAAAACTAACTGGAAAACACTAATTGATGATGTATTCAGTGTCTATGAGGCTTATTCCTCAGACAATGAGCCTGAGCATTTTATGGGTGCATTAGTGGTAATTAACGATGGGACACGTAACGGAACTGTACCCGCCTTTAAGCTCGTGGACGGACAGCAACGGTTAATTACAATTTCTGTTATTTTGTGTGCGCTAGGTCATCTCATAAAAGAAAGCCATCCAAGTCTGTACAAAAAGGTTCGACGTTTGTTAACCAACCCAGACGAGGAAGGTTTATTATATTTCAAGCTCTTGCCTACAACAAAATATGGAGATCGTACAGCTTATATAGCAATCATAGAAGGTGAGGGTGATGACTCTCCTGATTCAAGAATACCTCAAGCTTATGAATATTTGGGGAAAGAACTGGAATACAGGCTCACACAGGGGTTGTTAGACCCAGAGAAGTTTTTTATCGTATTGACAAACTGTATGCAGGTTGTTTTTATAGATTTGGAGCAGAAGGAAAGACCTTATGAAATATTTGAAAGCCTTAATGCGAAAGGCAAACCACTTTCACAAGCTGACCTAGTTCGTAATTACATCGCTATGCGGTTGCCAGAAGCGCAGCAAGAAATGGTGTTTGAAAAATATTGGTCAGAGATAGAAATCCTGTTGCAGGAGAAACGCACCGTCGGGCGCTCTCGTCTTGGCGAACTAACAGCTTTCCTCAGGCACTATTTGGCGTTGAGGATGGGAGTATTGTGCAATGAGGAACACGTTTACGCTCGTTTTCGTGATCGTATTGAAAAAGACTTTCGAACACCAGAAGCATTTATTGGTGAGATTAGTACTTTAAAGCGTTTTGCAGAATATTATGATCGCTTTCTACGTCCTGATGATGAACCCAATGCAAGTATAGAAATAGCTTTGCAGCGGCTCAATATTTTGGAAATATCCACCGCATACCCTTTTCTCCTAGCAATGTATGAAGCATTGCAACAAGGGCAACTCCGTTTGAGTGAATTTCTTGATGGATTGAATGTATTAGAGAATTATATTGTTCGTCGCTATCTAGCAGGAGAACAAACTAACTACCTCAACAAAATGTTTCCTACCTTATGGGCAGATATTGACACAACGAAGTTTGAAACGTCACTACGTCAAAAACTGCTGACTAAGAACTATCCAAGTGATGCTCGGCTTAGAAAAACTGTTTTGGTTGAACCGCTTTATGATCGACGTAGCCAAACCCGCGACAAAATGTATCTGATTTTGGAAAGTATTAATAGATTTCTCTCAGCAGGTAGCGGAGGGCACACAGTTCTGGATGCAAGCCCAACGATAGAACACATTATGCCACAATCACTTGACAGAGAATGGCAGCATGACTTAGGGGAAAATGCCGAGCAAGTATGGCAAGATTATCTGCACACACTCGGTAACTTAACTCTTGTAACTCAAGAATGGAACTCCGTACTATCTAATGCATCCTTTGCTATAAAGAAACAAAAGCTTGCAAGTCACGCTTTACGCCTGAATAGTGCTTATTTTGCGGCGGACTGCCTGGTTTGGGATGAAGAGGCCATTCGAATGCGAGCTGAGTGGCTTCTGGACAATATTCTAAAAATATGGAGTTCATTGGGCGAACCACCAGTATCACAATCGGCGGTAGAAAATAAGCCTAAATCTCTTTTGGTGTTGGGCGAACGCCATGATGTTAAATCTTGGCGCGACGTTGCATTTCAAACTGCTGAATGTATTGTCAAGTTAGTAGATAACTTTGATAACCTCGCAGAACAGTTACCGAGTTCTTTTATTCGGGATAATTCTCGCCGCAGGTCTCGTGAGCTTTCTAATGGCTGGTGGATAAATTTAGATCTTACTGGCGACAAGGCTAAAAGCCTATGTCGTAACCTTATCTCGATGGCAGGATTGTCTGAAGAAGATTGGCAAATAGATTTCGATTGACAGAGATTCAGTCATTTGCTTATCCACCGAATCATATCGTGGGGCCAACACGATTGGTAACAATTATAAATGAATATTCAAGTTGAGCGCCGCTATTGGCGTGCCACAGTGGTACTCATTGCCATTTATATCGCCGCGTTCAGTGTGTTCACCATTGGACGCTACGAACGTTACAACGCAACAGGCTTTGATCTGGCGTTCTATGATCAGATCCTATGGCGCACGGTGCATACTGATGTGATGGGCGTAAGCATTGAGGGCAACAATGTTAGCAATTGGGCGTTTCATGTCGAGCCGATCCTGCTGCTGATCGCACCATTCACCCTGATTTTCAGCGATACACGCTGGTTGCTAATTTTACAAACGGTAGCGCTAGCGATTGGCGCTATCCCTGTCTATCGCATTGCCCTTCGCCAATGGCAAAAATCGTGGGCAGGTTTCGTCTTTGCCGCCTTGTATCTGTTCTATCCCGCTGTCGGATGGGCTAACAAGTTCGACTTTCACCCGATAACCCTTGTCACGCCGATCTTGCTTTTCGCGTGGGATTGCGCCGAACTCAAGCGCTATCGGTGGGTATCAGTGCTGCTGCTGCTTAGCCTGTTATGTAAGGAAGAAATGGGATTGGTCGTGGCGGGCCTTGGCCTATACTGGTATTTTTCCTCTGATCCGGTTGATGCGGCTAATCGTTGGCGGCTCGGTTTGGGCTGGGTTGTGTTGGGAATCGTCTGGGCGCTGCTTGGTTTTTTTGTGATCATCCCTGCCGCGCAAAGTGTCAGCGGGTTGCCAAGTCAGGCTTATCTGCGCTATGCGTGGCTATTCACAGGCACGCTTGCCGAAAAGATCAAATACATCACCGGGCCAGATACGCCCGTCAAGCTGCGGTTTCTGGTGCAAATATTTATACCGCTGCTGTTTACACCACTGCTCAAGCCACGTATTCTGGCCATCGCCAGCCCGATTATTGCGTTGTCGTTGCTTTCGGCAAATCTTAATCAGAGTGGTATTTATCACCAATACCTATCCGATGTTGTACCGTTTCTAATGGTCGCCGCGATCAAAGGCGCGTATGAAGTCCCGGCTTTGGCGCGTCGGCTCAAATTGAGACTGCGCCCAATCGCCGTACAGCGATCCGTTCTGGCAGGCATGATTGCCGGGACACTGGCGATGTTTACGCTGTTTAATCCGTTCTTCTTTGTCCCTCGCGAACCTTATGCGCCGATCTATGGTTGGGAAAGCGGCGCGAGTATCGAAGGGCTGCGCGCCGTCGAAAAGATGATCCCGCCGGAGTCGTGCCTGACGGCAAGCAATAACATCACTGCCCGGTATGGACAGCGCAAATATATCTACGTTTTCGGGATCGGCAACTGGTCTAGCTGTGATCTCTCGTTGGTCGATCTGGCAGATACACGGTTCGTATCGTTCGGGGTGCCGCATCAGTTTGTGTGCAATCAATTTGCGAAAGAAAACTACCATCCAATCTTCTATCAAGATAACGTAGTACTCCTCAAGCGTGACGCTCCGTCAACGCCTGCTTACGACACACAGCTTGCGGCGTACTGTGCCGCCTTACCCTCTAACAATCAATAGAGTATTTTGTTTCTATGCCGTGTGGCTACCATTCAAAGTGGCAATCGGCAGCATAGGCTGTACATCCAGCGCCAGATCGTCGGTGTGTCCAGCGCGAAAGTTGAAGTAGCCTGCTGAGGCGATCATCGCGGCATTGTCGGTGCAGAGCTTGAGCGGTGGGTAACGCACTGGCAACCTGCTCCGTCGCTGCAATTCCTCGCGCAGCAGCCGATTGGCGCTGACTCCACCTGCCATAAGAATCTCGGTTGCGCCGAACGCCTGTGCCGCCCGGATAGTCTTTTCGACTAACATATCTACTGCAATACTCTGAAAACTCGCTGCCACATCGTTCACATTAACGTCCGGCCTGATATGTCCCGGTTCCATCGATTCTTCGCCGCGTGTGCGTTTGCCCGATGGCGGCGGAACCTGTACCGCCCGCATCACCTGTGTTTTCAACCCAGAGAAGCTAAAGTTAAAGCTGTCGTCAAGCATAGGTCGGGTAAGACGATAGGCCGATGGATTACCTTCACGGGCAGCCTTTTCGATGGCGGGGCCGCCGGGATAGGGCAAGCCAAGCAGCCGTCCTACCTTGTCAAAGGCTTCCCCGGCGGCATCGTCCAATGTATAACCAAGCATCTGATACTGCCCGTGATCGGTCATCAGTAGCAGTTCGGTGTGACCACCAGACACGACCAAACACAATACTGGGAAAATAATCTGATCGGCATGTTCGGTTAGCCACAGGCTGTAGATATGCCCTTCGATATGGTTAACGCCGATCAGGGGTTTGTTCCAGCCGAAAGCCAATCCCTTGGCAAAATTTACGCCCACCAACAGCGATCCTGCCAGCCCCGGCCCACGAGTCACGGCAATCGCGTCGATGTCACGTGCCGTAACCTGCGCCTCATCGAGTGCTTGTCGCGCCACTAGCGAGATCGCCTCGACGTGCATTCGCGAGGCGACTTCGGGGAACACACCACCGTACTGGCTATGCGTGGCGATCTGTGAGGCGATGACGCTGGAGCGGATGTGTACTCCATCTTCGACCAGCGCCGCCGCCGTCTCATCGCATGACGTTTCGATGCCCAAAATCAAGGTCATGATAAGTAGTCGTTCTAGCCGTTCGTTATTTAGTGACTGGCAATTCTACAATACGCACCGAGATCAATGCGTCGCCCGTCGGCAGATTTGGAGTCTTGTCAACATCGCGGATCGCGATTTGCCGAACGGTGTTCATGCCTTCCACCACCTGACCAATGATGGTATAGCCATCGCTGCCCGGTTGTGCATCCAGATTCGGTTGCGGCACAAAGGTGATGAAAAATTGGCTGCCTGCCGAGTTCGGATCACTCGTTCGAGCCACGCCAACACGCCCTTCGCGGTCATACTTGATCGCCGGGTTGGTTTCCAGCGGAATATTATCGTAACCGGGGCCACCTCCACCAGTCCCCGTTGGATCACCACTCTGTGCCATAAAGCCCGCGATTACACGGTGGAAGGTGATGTTCTCGTAGTAGCCCTGTTTCGCCAGAAATACAAAATTGTTGACATTCTTGGGCGCAATCTTTGGGAACAGTTCAGCGACAATCCGTCCGTTTTTCGTGGTCAGAATAGCACAGTAGAGTTTGTTGCCAAAAGTCACAACTTCTGGAGCAGTCCATTTCTTTGAACTGGCATCAGTCGGGATGTTTTCGTTGGCAGCAGGTTGGACACCAATACATGGTGATTTACCGGCATCAGCCGCCGCGATTTCGCTTGCCACATCTGAACTGGCGGCTGCGTTCGCAGCGGGAGCAGTCGTCGGCGGGACAGGGGTGGGCGTGGCAGGTGTGGCACTTGAGCAAGCCGAGAGCACGAGCAGTACAGCTATCAAAAGATAAGCAGGCAGATAGGTACGCTTAGTGAGAATTGGTCGAGATAGTCTCATGTTTGAATTGATTTCCTTAATTTCTACGCAGGCTAATTCTAACCGCTAGGAGCGAAAGGGTCTAGGGCGGCATTATCTGTATGGCAATTGATGCAGGAGTCGCTTAGGAGTGTCAATTGCCGGATCTATTGAGACTTTGTTGAGACGCTTTTGGGACTTTTTTAGGTGCACCGTTGTATCTTGAGACTATAAATTGTGATGTTGTACCACTCGGTACTTTCAGTTCAGGAAAAGGGAAAATAACATGGATACAATGGGATGGCTAGCGTGGTTGGTTATCGGTGCATTGTCTGGTTGGTTGGCAAGTGTCGTGATGCGAACCAGTCAGGGTGTGATTATGGATATTATCGTGGGCATCGTCGGTGCGTTTATCGGCGGCTTCCTGTTTAACCAACTTGGTGCGCCGGGTGTGACTGGCTTTAACGTTTACAGCTTGCTGGTTTCATTTATCGGAGCCGTAGTCCTGCTTGGTCTGCTTCGCCTCATTACAGGCACTCGTGCCGCTGTATAGGGTTGTCTTAGCAGATTAAGGTTTTGGGTAGGCTTAAACCCTCAACGAGGGGTGTTGTATCGTGGACTAGTAGTCTTTGCTCACGATACAACGCCCTTATATCAATGAATTTTTCAATGAAATGTTAAAGCAGTGAGGACAAATACAATGGATAGTACACGCACCTACTACAGCCGTGAAGCCGAGGAAAAGGCAGCCCGCGACAGAGCCGCTTCCACAATTATTTATTTGCTCTTGGGGGTAGGCATTGGCACGGTATTGGCGTTGATGCTGGCTCCCAACTCAGGTGAGAAAACCCGTAAGAATTTGGTTCATTCTGTCGAAGGCAGCTTGAACAACGGACGCGACACTGTAGAGCCAACCTTGAAGCGGCTCGAAAAAGAGTTTGCCGACCTGCGTAAAAAGGTTGATGACCGGATCGGTGAGCTACGCTAGCCAGCACCGTCTAGACTCGATAATAAGTCGAACAATTGTAAGACACTTCTGAGTTAAATTTTTAACTCAGAAGTGTCTTGTTTTTGGATCTAACCCTGCGGTAAATTTTACAGATATTTTTCGGATTTTGATTGCATCTGACTGGCTTGCCAGATATGATAGATTGACTAGAAACCGTATATCAGTCTCCCGTCACCCAACCTTATACACTATTCACCGTCCGCGTTTCACGGGCGGCGAGGTAAACGATGCTGTAGAGATAAGAGGCGCACACATGTTATCGATCCTTACACTGCTCAACCGTCGGTCTGCTCTTATGATTGCATCAGTGTGCATCGTGTTTTTGGGAAACAGCGGCTCTATCCATTTGACTGGACAAGCTAATCCACCTCACGTTTACTACACAGCCACCACCGGTAAAGATTCGGCGGCAGGAACCGAAGCGGAGCCTTTTCGCACGATCACGAAAGGGGTCAGCGTGCTGATCCCCGGCGATACCCTGTTGGTCAAAGCCGGGGTCTATGCGGAAACATTCGATGGCGACATTCCCAGCGGCGACTCATGGAACAGCCCTGTAACACTCAAAACGTTTCCGGGCGATAAGGTCACGATCAGACCTAATCATGGAGCGGAGCGGGTATTTACTTTTGGCTTCAATCAACACTACATCATTGTCGATGGGTTTATCATGGATGCCACAAACGCCAATATTGACGGAATAAAGTTTCAATTAAGCAAAGGTGATCCCAACCCTCATCACATCAGGATCATGAATTCAGAAATCAAAAATGCGCCACGTCAGGGCATTCTCGTTTCTGACCTATGTGAATACCTAGAGTTTATCAACCTATCAGTACATGATAATGGTCAATCCGACTTCGATCATGGGATCTATATTCAGGGTAGCCACATTCTCGTTGAAAACAGTGCTTTTTACCGCAATGCTGGCTGGGGCATTCACATGTACGGCGGCAGCAACAACGACAACATCATCCGCAATAACCGATCCTTCAGCAATGCTCGAATAGGTCATCGCGGGATTGGCATTGGAGTCTACACGGGCAAGGGTAGTCTCGTGTATAACAATCTCATTTGGGACAATCCGATTGGCATCGCCGTCGATACGGGCGCAACCGATGAGAAAATTTATAACAATACCTTGTATGATAACCAAGATTATGGCCTGTGGATCGGTGAGGACAGCCATAACGCCACTATCAAAAACAATGTGATCTTTCAAGCCACTGGCACAACGTTTGAAGATCGCGGTAAGAACACTGTCAGCGACCACAACTTAACCGATGATCCACTGTTTGTAAATGCCGACTCGCTGGATTTTCACCTTCAACCGGATAGTCCCGCTATCCAAGCAGGAGTTATTCTCCCCGAAGTTCAGGACGACTTCGATGGCATCTCCCGCCCAAAGGATGCGCCTTTCGATCTGGGAGCCTACCAATCGCATTAGTCAAAACCGCCACCAAGCCCTAAATCACCCCTTGACGGGCAAGCTTTGTGAAGTCAACAACTCTGTCGACGTTTCCGCCAACGCT
The DNA here is from genome assembly GCA_040007395.1 of Chloroflexota bacterium. Lineage (GTDB taxonomy): Bacteria > Chloroflexota > Anaerolineae > Aggregatilineales > UBA2796 > DATGFK01. Next base: position 4,972 of record JBDTVG010000287.1, on the reverse strand, counting down.
TTACTCTGGGCGTTTTGGCGACGCACATAGTTTGACAGCGCCATACTGACTCCGGCGGTGATCCATAACGGTTTGTAGTATTGAATCGTAATCGTTGTTCCCATAAATAGGAAACCTGCCAGCACAATCAACCAGACGGCAGTTAACGACATAATATCTTTATCCCGTGCGGCGCGTAAGGTATGCCACAATTCGAGAGCAATCGAAGCCAGCCACGCTATAAAGATGCCAAAGCCAACGACACCATTTTCAGCAAGGATCGTCACATACATATTGTGGGCCACCCGATCCCCGTAGAGAGCAAACGCCCTGCTGATGTAATATTTATTTTCGAATTGAAACTGCCCTACCCCCACTCCAAACAATGGATAATCTTGCCACATGTGGAAAGCGCTATTCCAAAGCTCAAGGCGCACGATAGAGGTATCGTTACGGGTGCTCTCACCCTTCATTAGATCAATGACGGACTGAGTAAGCACGCTCCAGTAATTAGACGGAATCGCCAATATCGCAACCAGCAAGATCGCCGGAATCCATGACATCTTCAGCACGGAGATGATCGCATGTTTGATGAGATCCCTGAACGGCGGCGTGGGCGAACGCGGCACAAGGATAAACCATAGCGCCAGACTGATCGCCATCACCATAAAGCCAGTCCGCGACACCGTAACCACTACCCCTAGCACCAGCAGTATAGCAACTAACGGGAAGATCAGGTTAAACCAGCGCCAGACTTTGTGCTTGTTTAGGTAGATCGCAAACATGAGGGCAAATACCATATACATCGATCCCTCATTGGCATTAGCAGTTAGCCCCGCTGCCCGCCCAGATGTATAGATCGAACTGCCGATCTTCGCCGTAGGAATGGCTATCGCTGAGGAAAGACAGGAAAAGAAAATATACCAGATCATCAAAGTTTTATGCGTCTCAGGCGGCAGCAGCTCAGCCGCTAACCAGACCATGATCAGCAGTTGTAAGTAGGTCCACACCCAATTGCGATCTTCGGAAAACAACGCGGCGTGGGGATTGGTCACAAAGATATAGATGAGGAAAAGCAACCCGATCTTGAGGGGCGGGCGAAACCCTGTCGTTAGCCGAATTTTGAACCGATTTTGCACCAGATAACCCGCAATCGTGAGAAACCCGATTAATGACAAAATCGACGTGACCGCCGGGATGTCAGGGTACTGTGTTTGCACGGGCAAACTGGCAAGGACTGTAACCAGTCCTAAATAGGGCTTTTGGATAATCAGGATTGACAGGGCAAGCGTCAGACCACCGCCAACCAGCACCGCTAGCGCTGTGCCGACCAGCACTGGACCACCGATTCCGGCTAGCAAACCCAAGCCAAGTGCGCCAGCGATGACGATCACCGCAGGCCAAAACATGCTTGATCGAGAAAATAAAAGGTTGTCTAGCTGCTGTTTTAGTGATTGCTGTGTAATCTGCATCGTTTGTCGTTCCCCGAAAGCTGGCAACCTAAACCCCAAGTGGGTCGAATCACTCCTGTTAACACTATAAGGGACAACGCCGGAATTAACAAGCCAAAACCGCATTAACCATTGCTAAGAATGAGTCAGTTATTGCAAGCAATGACCTATTGAGGCAAAGCTCACTTTGGCTCAACTTTCGTCGCGATACCATAGATGCAGTTATGCCCGACCCAACCGTTAGTACCGCCACGATTGTTTCCAATGAGGAATCGTTCACCATTAATAGCCTTGATTAGATGCAGCAAGATGTTGCCTTTGACCCGCACTAGTACAATATCGCCGACAGTAAGTTTGGCAGGATCGGCAGGTTCAAGGGTTACTGTATCGCCATCATTAACCTTGCCACGCATAGATTGCCCATGCGGCTTGATATTTACGGTCTCGCCCCGTTTGAGCGCCTCAATTGCGAATGTTGCCCATCCCATTGTTGTTCGTCCTTTCCATCAGACTTCAAATGTATATTGTCATTACTTAGCCATTTGAGTAGAAGGATCTGGCAGATTGCGCCACAAGGCCAAAAGCTGTGCCGCATTCTTGCGCCGATCAAAGCGTTCTAGGACAAGTTGGCGACCTTGACGACTCATCGCTTTGCCTTCGTCGGGATGCTGTGCCATCCACAGTAACGCATCCGCCAGTGGTTCGACCTCGCCCGAAGGCACGCACAAGCCCGTAACATGATCCTGAACGATCTCTGGGATACCCGAAAGATCAGTAGAAACTGTTGGCACTTCCATCGCCAGCGCTTCGATCAGGACAGTGGGCAGACCGTCAATATCGCCGTCGGCAACCTGCACACAAGCCAGCGCGAACATATCGGCTTGTTCATACTCGTTGACAAGATTCTCTTGCAGCAGCGTCCCACGAAGCTGGATATGCTGGCGACAGTCGTCACCAAGTGAATCGATCAGGGCTTGCAAAGGGGCTTGCAATTCGCCGTCGCCAAAAATGTCCAGCCGGAAGTCTAAGCCCTTGCTGCGTAAACTCGCCACCGCCTTGATCAAATAATCGTGTCCCTTTTTAGCAGTCAATCTGCCAACCGAAAGCACCCGCCACGCTTGCTGTTTATCGGCGGCAGACTCTTGTGAGGGCGCTCGCTTCACTGGCTCAAACAAACTTGTATCCAGCCCGTTATACACGACTTCAAGGCTGGCTTTTTCGATCTTGGGCCAGCGTTGGAGCATATAGCGGCGGTTGTAGTTGGAGATCGTCACGCCCAATGCGGCTCGCAAACACTTCTCGACTACTGAACCATTGACCGTTTTGGGGTCGCGGGAAGTGATGTCAAACGCATGGGCGGTGTACGAGTAGGGGATCTGGCTGGTCGCCGAGGCTAGCAAGGCTACCGTTGTGGGCGAGGTGAGAAAATGAGCATGGATATGATCTACGCCATTTTGCGAACACCACCACCCCAAATAGATCCCTTTGGGTAGCGCCACCAGCAGTTTCAGGAACAAATAGATCGACTGTAGATGATCGGGAACCAACGTCAGGATCACCCATAATACTTGGGGTCGTCGGAGCAAGCCACGTAGCACGCCGATCCATAGCTGCGGCGAGGTCAATTCCTCAGAGACAATCTTCGAGAGGAATGGCTTTTCCACATCATGTGGTTTCGTATCTGGCAGCGGCTTCCAGATAGGCGCGACGAAAACGTCAACTCCTTCCGCCGCGATCCCCGCCATTTCGTTGGTAGTGAAGGTCGTGGTCAACGATGGGAAGCGCGACACGACATACAGCACGCGGTGTGGCTTGGGGAGATCAGAGTGTGGCAACGGCGATTTCTCCTGAGAACCCGAACTTTAGGCAAGGATCTTTAAAACGGTAGGAAAAGTCAATTGACCCTACCCTAAGTCCTTCCCCGCAAGCGAGGAGGGACTTTTTTTCTGGGTATGACTCCCTTTCCCTGCTTGCGGGGAAAGGGTTGGGGATAGGGGTCAATGTATTCGTTTAGCGTTTGCTCAAAACGGATTGATACAGGTTGCTATAGTTTTCGACCATGTGCGCGAGACTATAAGGTTCGACCTGTGCTTCACCCTTGAGTGCCATATTTTGCCGCAGTTCGTCATTTTCCAAGAGGGTCACGACGCGATCTACGATGCCTTGGACATCGCCGACTTGCAGAACATAGCCTGTGTCGCCATCATGGACGATCTCGCGGCAGCCACCGCAATCCGTGACGATGCACGGCAGCCGACAGGCCATCGCTTCGCCAATGGCGTTGGGCATTCCTTCAAACTTTGAAGTCATCAGATAGATGTCGAAGGTCTTCAAAAGTTCGGGAACGTCCTTGCGCTCACCGATCAGCGAAATAATGTCGGTTACGCCGAGTGAAGCTGCCAGCGCTTCAACTTCGGGACGCAGCGATCCTTCACCGATAAAGGCAAAGCGGGCATCCGGGCAGCGCTTATGAACTTCTGCCGCAACTTGTACCCATACGTCGGGGCTTTTGTTCGGCGTAAGGTGTGCGACTGTGCCGATGATAGGTTTGCCGCGCCACGACTCAGGCCAAGGCCACGTCGTTGTAAGCGTTCGTTTGAACTTATCAATGTCCAGCCCATTGTAGATCACCGATGTTTTCTTCGGATCGACCATGTGGTGTTCAACGAGATAGTCGCGGGCGGCATCCGAATTGCAGGCGATGGCTTTGGGATGTAAGTTAAGCACTGGCAGCAGCATTTGAAACCAGCGCGGGTGAAAGGTCGGGACATTGCCCTCGCAGACGACAAACCCCGGATGTCCTGCCAACATTGCGCCTAGTCTGCCGTATAAGCCGCCGGCACCATCCAGAAACAGATGCACAATGTCGGGCTTAAGCGTGCGAATGTAGTACATCACCTGCTGCACGCGGCGAATCTCAAAACTGCCCTTGCGCTCCAGTTCGATGACCTCGTAGCCAGCCTTGCGGATTGGGTCGGCCCACTGACCGCCCTGTGAAAACGAAATGACCGTCGCATTAAACTTCGCATTAGAAAGCAAGGTATAAAGCTGCTGTTCAGCACCACCACGCGCTAATTGTCCGATAAGAAAAAGAATCGAAGGGTTGTTCATTAAGATCACTCACTATGGGCTATGAAGGACAATGTTGAAGATCAGGGTAGCCAATTTTTGCGTACTATTCACCTGCTCAGAACCATTTGGGAGTCTACCTTAAAGGCCAAAACGGGGCAATTGCAGGGTAAATGCACGGTAATTTCGCCGACGTTTATCTACGCTGCACCCCTACCTTACAAACCCTAACGGTTTCACACAAACAATATAACGCTATTTTGTTAGGCACCTGTTAGGAGGCGCATGAACGAATGTAATCAGCAACGTAATCTGAGTGTGGCATAACTAGGCTATAAACGAAATGAAATGTAATTGAAATTATCCATACCTTAGGGTGTGAACGCACAAGGATTGACATTAATGAACGCAACAATGCCTGCCCCTCACATTAAACTCACGCTAAAGAATATCGACAGCTTTTGCCTGCCGAT
>JBDTVG010000286.1:0-6511 GCA_040007395.1 Chloroflexota bacterium | reverse complement strand
CCGTGCAAACCGGGACGCGGCATCATCAGGCAGGATGAGTTGTGAAAACAAAGACTTCTCGAAACTAATTGTAAGCAAAATATACCCTCGAAAGCGGATCGGTTTCGTCCGGTCAAAAACAAAGAAGTCTAGGCTAATCGGCCTGACCATCGATGGTAGCGCTTGCTCTCAATATCCAAAGGAAATCATCCATGACCGATGACACGGCCCTGACCATCACTAATCCGATCCTACCTGCCAACCTAGAGCGTTCGACAGTTAACCCCGCCGCCGCCTACCTAGCCTCACTGGGTAGCGAACACTCACGGCGCACCGTGCGCTCGGCATTGGACACTATCGCCGCTATTATGAGTGGGGCGCAGTACGATATTGAGCGTAAGGTCTGGCTAGGTGGCACTCAGACAGCGCAAACTTTCCCTTGGGTGGCGCTGAGATCCGAACATACAAAGGCGATCCGGGCGGCGCTGGCGGGCCACTACAAATACAGCACCACCAACAAAATGCTCTCGGCGCTGCGGGGAGTGCTGCAAGCGGCCTACGACATGGACTATCTGACCCCTGACGAGTACAAGAAGGCGCTCAACTTCAAAGAGGTCAAAGGCAGTAGCAACCCGACAGGCCGCGACATCAGCGAGGGGGAGATCATCCGCTTGATCGATGTGTGTCGCCGCGACACAACCGCCGCCGGAGCACGCGATCTAGCGATCATTGGCATCCTGTGGACATGCGGCTTGCGGCGGGCTGAACTGGCAGCACTGACCTTCGCTGATTACACCGCCGACACCGAGGCACTGGTCGTGCGCCACGGCAAGGGCAATCGGGAACGTACAGTCTACGTGACACATGGGGCTAAAACGGCCCTAGAGGCTTGGTTAGTCTGGCGCGGCACCGACGAAGGGTCGCTGTTCTGTCGGATAGGCAAACGGGGCAAGGGTGGGGCTAGCGGGAAGCTGTCTGGGATGGCGTTGAGCACGCAGGCCGTGTACATCATTTTGGCGAAGCGGGCCAAGCAGGCCGGGTTAGCCAAGTTTAGCCCGCATGATTTCCGCCGCACCTTCGTCGGTAATCTGCTCGACAAAGGTGCCGACATCAACACCGTGTCAAAGCTAGCAGGCCATGCTAGCGTGACCACGACGGGTCGTTATGACCGCCGCACGGAGGACACCAAACGCAAAGCTGCCAGCCTGCTCCACTTTCCCATTTAAGCTGAAGGAATCACGGCAAGGCTGTGTCTCTGCTCAGGGGGTTCTGCAAAGGATACACGTTGTGTAGACAGAAGTTCGTCCGGGCGAACTTCTGTAATGGTTAGTGTGTCGGGTTGTGATCCAAGCGATCTCCTGACACCGCTCAGGTTGCTACTCAACTGCACGGCGAAAATGGCGCAGTTTTATACGCCAGATTATGTGTGGCTTCATTGCGTAGGAATCAAAATCCCCGCCCTGAAATCCGAATGTGCTCACTGTACCTGTATAACTTCTGTAATATGAAAAGTAAACTCTCTGCTCTAAAATCAAGATACCTTTATTAATCAGCAATGTTACCCTCACTACCCAATAGCCACATTGAGAGCCGAGTACACACCATCACTTACCCTTACCGAGACTTCTGGGAGACAGCCATGACCAGCCATCATCCTTTTCATCGCACCAAAGTATTACTCTTAGCCCTCACGTTTTTCGCGACTGCGCTGCACCCAATTCCACCAGCCGCCGCATCGACTGTCATGACCAGTCCTGCATCCGCTGTGGATCGCACGGCTAGTCTAGAACAAGACTATGGCAAGCTTCCGCTATCGTTTATTCCCAATGTGGGCGAGACCGACTCAGCGGTACGCTTTCAGGTACGCAGCGGTGCGGGGACGCTGTTCTTCACCCCCGGCGAAGTCGTCCTCTCGCTATCAAGCCAAAAGCAGCATTCCTCGCCCGTTGAAAAGATCGCCGTACTCGCCGATCCGCCGAGTGTGGTAAGACTGCGCTTCGAGGGCGCGAACCCGACTCCGACCATCACCGGCACCGAGCTACTGCCCGGTATCGTCAATGAATTCATCGGCAACGATCCCACACAGTGGCACAGCAACATCCCAACCTATGCCGGAGTCGTCTATAAGGATCTGTATCCGGGGATCGATCTGCGCTATGACGGTCACACTGGCTTGCTCAAAGGAACGTACACCGTCGCACCCCACGCCGATCCAACGCTGATCCGCTGGCAGTATGGCGGCGCAAGCGGAGCGCATATCGACTCCGCTAGCGGCGATCTGCTGATTGAGTTGCCCAATGGTAAGACCTTGACCGAACAAGCGCCGATTGTCTGGCAGCAGTACGCGGGACAACATATTCCTGTGGACGTACATTACACGCAATCGGACACGGGCGAGATCCATTTTACGGTGGGCGATTACGACGTAGATTTGCCGCTGGTCATCGATCCGACGCTGGTTTATTCGACGTACTTGGGCAGTAGCGGCGATGACTACGGTCAAGGGATTGCTGTGGACAGCAGCGGTAGTGCCTATGTCGTTGGCGAAACAACTTCGATAAACTTCCCGGTGGACAATGCTTTCCAGCCTACATTCGGCGGTGGCGATGGTGTCTTCGGCGATGCGTTCGTGACCAAAATGAACCCGGCGGGCACGGCGCTAGTCTATTCGACCTACTTGGGCGGTGGTGGCAATGATAAAGGTAATGGCATAACAGTGGACAGCAGCGGGAATGCCTATGTCGCTGGGGTTGCTGGCTCAGCAAACTTCCCGATTACTGCCAACGCCTTCCAATCTACATTGGGCGGTCCCTACGATGCGTTCGTGACCAAAATGAACCCGGCAGGCACAGCGCTGATCTACTCGACCTACTTGGGCGGCACTAGTGCCGACGGTGGCCACAGTATAATGGTGGACAGCAGCGGCAGTGCCTATGTCACTGGCGATACAGGTTCGACAAACTTCCCTTTTACCGCCAATGCTTTCCAAGCGACATACGGCGGTGGCAATAACGATGCGTTTGTGACCAAACTGAATCCGGCGGGCACGGCGCTGGTTTACTCCACCTATTTAGGCGGCAGCAGCGTTGACTTTGGTTATAGTGTAGCGGTGGACAGCAGCGGCAGTGCCTATGTGGCTGGCGATACTGGTTCGACAAACTTCCCTTTTACCGCCAATGCTTTCCAGTCTACATTCGGCGGCAATAACGATGCGTTCGTGACCAAGCTGAATTCTGTGGGCACAGCATTGGTTTACTCCACCTACCTCGGGGGTGGCAGCTATGAAGCAAGCTTTGGCATGACGTTAGACAGCAGTGGCAGTGTCTATGTCACTGGCTACACTTACTCGACAAATTTCCCGATTACCGCTAATGCCTTTCAGTCTACGTTCGAAGGAGGTCCTTACGATGCGTTCGTGACCAAGCTGAGTCCGTCAGGCACGGCGCTGGTTTACTCCACCTATTTAGGCGGCAGCAGCTTTGATTCTGGGAACGGTTTGGCAGTGGACAGCAGCGGAAATGCCTATGTCACTGGAGTTACTGGTTCAGCAAACTTCCCGACCGCCAATGCCTTCCAGTTGATAGGTGGAAGCTTCGTGACCAAGCTGAGTCCGTCAGGCACGACGCTGGTTTACTCCACCTATTTAGGCGGCAGCAGTGGTGAAGTAGGCTATGCTGTGGCGGTAGACAGCAGTGGAAGTGTCTACCTCACTGGTAGCACTTATTCGACAAATTTCCCGATTACCGCTAATGCCTTTCAGTCAACATACGGCGGCGGATCAGACGATGCCTTCGTGACCAAATTCAACTTGTTTCTCACCCCACCACTTATCACCAGTACTGACCATGCCACTTTTACAGTAGGCAGCGTTGGAACGTTTACAGTCACCGCAACTGGCAATCCTGCACCGACTTTCAGCGCTACAGGACTCCCCGCATGGGCCACATTAAATCCGACCACAGGGGTACTCAGTGGCACGCCGCTGAATAGTGTTGGATCGCCGTTCGCGGTCACGATTACGGCGACCAATGGCGTGCTGCCCAACGCCACTCAAAACTTCACGCTGACCGTTGGCGCAGGTCCACTCGATACGATTGGCATCTTCCGACCTTCGGCGGCGCGGTTCTATCTGCGCAACTCGAACACAACCGGACCTGCCGACCTCACTACTGTCTTTGGCTCCTCGACGGATCTGCCGGTGGTTGGAGATTGGAACGGCGATGGCATTGACACGGTAGGCATTTATCGGTCTAGTACAGGCCAGTTCTTCCTCAGAGATTCCAACGCGGCCAGTGCCCTTACCGTCTACAGTTTTGTGTTGGGTGCACCAGGCGATCTGCCGATGAGTGGCGATTGGAACAACGATGGCAAGGACGGAGTCGGTGTGTTCCGACCCTCGAACGGGTTGATTTATCTCAAAAGCAATCTCACGACAGGCTTTGCCGACTTCCAGATGGTGCTCGGTGTCCCCGGTGATGTGCCTGTCGCGGGCGATTGGAATGGCGACGGCAAGGATAGTCCGGGGGTCTATCGTCCGTCGCTGACGAAATTCTTCCTGAGCAATCAGGTGTGTAATTGCAGTGTGTTTGCGGACTACAGCGCCGCGCTGGGCGTTTCCGGCGACAGCCCATTCGCGGGCGACTGGAACGGCGATGGGATTTCGGGGATCGGCGTATTCCGCCCCTCAAATGGGCTGATCTACTTGAAGAATATGCCAAGCAGCGGTTTTGCCGACCTGAGTCTTGTGTTTGGGGTTGCCAACGACAAGCCAGTGGCAGGGCACTGGGCAACACTATCAAGTTCACCCACACTGGCACCTACTTTTGTGCCTTAAGCCGTCGCTCACTTGTCGAAGTAATATCTACAGCGCTTGTCGGTCAGGTTGACCCGCTCCGGCAATTCGTGGTACCAGGCCGTTGCACAGCACAGGTATGGGCCTAATGTCGTTCCAGACTTAATCTACAGCACATTTCGTATAGACTGAGCTAGAGTTAAGTGAGGAGCAAAGGTCATGAAAAGCTACTCACTGGACTTGAGAGAACGCATTGTCGCCAGTCGGCACAAAGGCAAAAGCGTGAAATGGATAGTCGAGACATTTCAGGTGAGCATAAGCAGCGTGAAGCGGTATATCCGGCAAGCGGCATTAACCGGGAATGTTGCGCGACTAAACCAACGACGCAAACAGCCACAGATACGTGGTACATACGAAACACAATTAGCCGGGCAAGTAGCAAGGATGGCTGACGCAACGCTGGAAGCTCATATTGAAGAATGGGAGCGCACGACAGGGATGCATGTGAGCCGAGCAACGATGTGTCGGGCACTGCAGAGGATTCGACAAACGAGAAAAAAAGACAATCGGGGCAGCGGAGCGGGATGAGGGAGCACGGTTGCTATTTCGAGATGTAATGCAGACCGTGAAAGCTAAGCAACTGGTCATTGTTGATGAAAGCAGCACCCACTTGCATATGTACCCGCGCTATGCCCGTGCCTTGTGTGGTCAACGCGCTTATGCCACGCACAAACGCAACTACGGACAGAATATTTCGCTGCTAGCCGCCCTTCGTTTAGATGGTATGGGTGCTGCAATGGTTGTGCCGGGTGGTGTCAATCGGTATGTTTTTGAGGCATATATCCAACAGCTTTTACTCCCTACCCTCAAGCCGGGTCATATATTCATACTGGATAATCTACCCGCTCATCATGCTAGTTTGATTACAGCTATTCTACGTACCAAGCGCTGTCGTGTCCTGTTCTTACCAGCTTATTCGCCTGATATGTCGCCTATTGAAGCAGCCTTTGCCAAAATTAAACAGGCCCTGCGCAAAGCGAAAGCTGATACTTTTGATGCGCTCGTCGTTGCCATTGAGGCTGCGCTTCAACAAATCTCCCCTGATGATGCCATTGGCTTCTTCTCTAACTGCGGGTTTTATAACCTTGATTGATGGCTCATTCATCTTGAAATTTGCTGTAGGCTACGCCATCCATAAAACTTTGCAGCGCAGTAGGTTTACCATTGATTGCGCTTGCCCATTCGGATGATGACATACACACGTTGGAGCGAAATTCCGTATTCAGCAGCCAAATCCACTGCACGCGCATTTTCGAGATACCGCTGATAGATTTCGCGGTTGCGATTTTCTTTGGGTGGTTTATAATCCTTAAGTGGTTTTGATGGTAGCTCCATCCCCACATAAAGTAGCCGCAAAATCCTCCGAACAGCTTTCTCAATGGAGGCGGAGGAAGTGTCCTCAAAGCCCGCCGGGGCTAATGCTCCGCCTAGTACAAAAACCTAGATGGAGAGCCGATTTCTGAGATAGTGACGCTCTAACTGAAGAATGCCCTGAACTATCATATCCACTGACATCATCCTTGTACGTCGTCAAACCTACTTGGATACTATAAGCGATAAGGAATCTAGCTGGACAAGCCGATCCTCTCGTGTCATAGTGTGTCTCAATTTCTTTGACTCCTTACAGTCGCACTAATCAGCGATTCGCCCAGTTATCAATGCGCGATCGAAGATTGAGAA
>JBDTVG010000285.1:0-7383 GCA_040007395.1 Chloroflexota bacterium | reverse complement strand
AATCAGGAGGCTTCCGAGCAGGCGCTTGGCGATCAGGAAATATCCCACGATGCCGGTGAACAGAGCGAGAACGAAAAGTGCGAGCCACTTGAATGATTCTTCCGCCTGATTGGAGATCAGGGGCGGAAGCACGGTAACGGATGGCTTTTCCTACTTTTACAGCGAAGTGCGGCGACTCAAAGCCCTGTTGGACGCGCTCTATCAGGATGATCCACTGCCCTTATTTTTCCTGATCGATGAGATTTTCAGAGGGACGAACAATCAGGAACGGCTAATCGGCAGTCGATCTTATCTGCGGGCGCTGGTCGGGCGCAACGGCTTAGGCATAATCTCGACCCACGATCTCGAACTGACCAAACTTGCCGATGAAACGCCCGGTATCAGCAACGATCACTTTCGCGAAGAAGTCATCGATGGGCGGATGGTCTTCGACTACAAGCTGCATCATGGCCCCTGCCCAACAACCAACGCTCTCACGATTATGCGGTTGGAAGGCTTGCCCGTCGATGAACCTTCCGAAGCAAAAACGCGGTAATCCTCACGCCTAGCCCCTCTCCACAAAATGGAGAGGGACTTAACATTAGCAAATCATCTGCCTTATTGTGAAAAAAAAGTATTATAATTAAATTTGTGATTTTTTTGCACTATATAATATTTACAGAGGAGGCTTCTATGCTGAATCATCACTCACCCCGCATATTTCGACACGGCTTATCGGTTTTCATCCTCATCGCGGCGCTAATCGTCAACGCCACCCCACAACAGCATGTTCAGGCGGCTACGCAATCCGTAGCCACACCAAGTACCGCTATCCCCAAATCGGCGCAGGATGCTTATGGCAAGCTGCCGACCTCGTTCATCGCCAACGCCGGACAACTCGATTCAAGTGTGCGCTTTGAAGTGCGAAGCAGCGCTGGACACCTGTTTTTCACGCCGCAAGGAGTCACACTAGCGCTCACGACAGGATCGAAGTCGCCCAAGCCAGTGGATGATCGATCTCTCGCGCTGCGGCACACGCCAACTGCTGATACTACGCCGCAAACCAGTGTTACCGTGCGGCTCAACTTTGACGGCGCGAGTCCTAACGCGATACTCGGTGGCGCGGATCAGCAGCCGGGGATCGCCAATTTCTTCATCGGCAATGATCCGGCGCAATGGCACACCAACGTGCCGACCTTTGCGGGGGTCACTTATCACGATCTGTACCCCGGTATCGACCTGACCTATAACGGACACGGCGGCGTACTCAAAGGCACGTATACCGTCGCGCCACATGCTGATCCGTCGCTGATCCGCTGGCACTACGACGGCGCAACCGCCACTCGACTTGACCCGATCAGCGGCGATCTGCTGATCGATGCGGCGAACGGTCTGACGTTAACTGAACAGGTGCCGGAAGTCTGGCAAAATGGCACAGATGGTGTGCAGCATCCAGTCGTGGCGCATTATGCAGTCGCAGCGGATGGCACGGCGCAGTTCACACTGGGCACTTACGACTCGGCGCTGCCGCTGGTCATCGATCCGGGGCTGGTGTACTCGACGTATCTGGGCGGCAGTGACTATGACGTGGGCGCTGGGATTGTGGTGGACAGCAGCGGTGCCGCCTATGTCACGGGTTCTACTGAGAGCACGAACTTCCCAACGACCCCTGGATCTTTCCAAACAGCCTTTAACGGTGTGGGCGATGTGTTCGTGGTCAAGTTAAACACCGCGGGTACTGGACTGGTCTACAGCACCTACCTGAGCGGCGGCAATGATGCCCCCAGTGCAATTGCGGTAGACAGCAGCGGCAGTGTCTATGTCACGGGTCACACTAGTAGCACCGATTTCCCGACCACGGTGGGTGCCTTCCAAACCATCTTTGGCGGTAGCAACGATGCGTTTGCAACCAAGCTGAACACGACTGGTACTGCGCTAATTTATAGCACCTTCTTGGGCGGCAGTGGTGAAGACATAGGCACTGCAATTGCGGTAAACAGCACTGGAAACGCCTATATCACGGGCTATACGTATAGTCCCACTTTTCCGACGACTCCCGGCGCTTTTCAAACGACCTTTAACGGTGTCAACGATGTGTTCGTGGTCAAGCTGAATGCCGCGGGTACCGGGTTGGCTTACAGCACTTTCCTCGGCGGCAACAACATAGACTCTAGCAGTGGGATTGCAGTGGACGGCGGCGGCAGTGCCTATGTCACGGGTTCTACTAACAGCGTCAACTTCCCAACGACGGCAGGTGCCTTCCAAACCATCTATAGTGGCGGCGTCGCCGATGTGTTCGTAGCTAAGCTAAACTCAACTGGTACTGCGCTGGTCTACAGCACGTATCTGGGTGGCATCCAGTTTGACGGAGGCTATGCAATTGCGGTAGACAGCAGCGGCAGTGCCTATGTCATGGGTCACACTGGTAGCACGGATTTCCCGACCACGGTGGGTGCCTTCCAAACCATCTATAGCGGCGGCGGCGATGTGTTCGTGACCAAGCTGAACGCAGCCGGCAGTAATCTATCCTACAGCACCTATCTGGGCAGCAGCAACTATGACATAAGCATTGGGATCGCCGTGGACAGTAGCGGCAGTGCCTACGTCGTGGGCACTACTAACAGCGCCGGCTTCCCGACGACGGCAGGTGCCTTCCAAACGGTGAGCGGGAGCTACGATGCGTTTGCAACCAAGCTGAACACGACTGGTACTGCGCTACTTTATAGCACCTTCTTGGGCGGCGGTGGTGATGACATAGGCGATGCAATTGCGGTAGACAGCAGTGGCAGTGTCTATGTCATGGGTCACACTGGTAGCACGGATTTCCCGACCACGGTGGGTGCCTTCCAAACCATCTTTCGCGGTAGCAACGATGCGTTCATCACCAAACTCGACCTGATCCCGTTGCCCAACAGCAGCCCCAAAGACACCATCGGCATTTTCCGACCATCCACCGCGACATTCTATCTACGCAACTCGAATACCACCGGGGTCGCAAACATTATCACTGCGTTCGGCATCGCTACTGACCTGCCCGTGGTAGGAGATTGGAACGGTGATGGGATCGATACGGTGGGCGTGTACCGGGCAGGACAATTCCTCCTGCGCGACTCGAACTCCCCCGGCGCACCCACCGTCTACACTTTCGCACTGGGCATCAGTGGCGATGTGCCAATGGCGGGCGATTGGGATGGCGACGGCAAGGATGGAGTTGGCGTGTTCCGTCCCTCCAACGGGCTGATCTATCTCAAGAATGTAGCTACGACAGGCTTTGCTGACTTCCAGATGGTGTTGGGTGTACCGGGTGACGTGCCTGTGGCGGCTGACTGGAATCATAATGGCATAGACAGTCCCGGTGTGTTCCGTCCAAGCAATGCCACGTTCTACTTGACCGACCAGGTATGCAATTGCAGCGCGACGGGCAGCTATCAAGCGACGTTGGGCGTAACCGGTGACAGTCCAATCGCGGGCAACTGGACTGGCGATGGTAGTGCCGGGATCGGTGTATTCCGTCCCTCGAATGGCCTGATCTATCTCAAGAACACGCCCACGACAGGCTATGGCGATATTCAGCTTGTGTTCGGCATTGCCAACGACAAACCCGTTGCGGGACACTGGATCGCCAGTCCGCCCATTCCGCCGAAACTCGCGCCGACGTTCGTGCCGTAAGATTTATCTCACCTCTCGCCCCTCTCCGACTTCGGAGAGGGGAAAATGATGACATTCGTCCCTGTAAGGTAATCTCAGAATAGTCACTCTATGCTATAGGGGATAATATGCTGACTCCGTACTGCTTGATGGTGAGGGAGTGAGCCACGAAAGGGTGATCTGCAATGGTTCAAGAAATGACTCAAGATTTGATTCTGGATTTACCGATTACTGGCATGACCTGTGCCAATTGTGTCCGCACGGTTGAGCGAGCGCTTTCCAAGACGGAAGGCGTGGTGGAAGCTAATGTTAACTTCGCCACTGAGAAAGCAACGATCCATTACAACCCGGATCAGGTCGATCTCAAGCAGGTGATTGAGCGGGTCGCGAAAGCGGGCTACGGCGTGGCACAGGCCACAATGGATCTGCCCATTACCGCTAGTAACGGTGTACAGCCTGTAGAACACGCCACCAGTAAAAATCCGGCGATCCTTGCGATTACGGTGAATCCGGCGCTGGATAAGGCTTCGGTTACGTATCTGCCCGGTTCGGTGCGCCGTTCCGATATTGTGAAAGCTGTCGCGGCGGCGGGCTACAAGGTACTGGATGGTTCGACTGGTGAAGCTCCCGAAGATGCCGAACGACTGGCGCGTCAGGCTGAGATTGATCGCCAGACGCGGCTGGTCTGGATTGGCGTTGCCTTCACCGTGCCGCTGTTCATCTTGAGCATGGCTCGCGATCTGGCGTTAGCCTCTATGCCCGCGACTGACGCGATGGGCATGGTGGTTACGGCAGCTGGGCCATTTGCATGGTTTGCGTGGGCAGGCTGGCCTTTTGTGTTCGGTCTGCTGGCGACTCCAGTGCAGTTCATTGTCGGGCGACAGTACCTTGTCGGCGCGTATAAAGCCGCCCGCAACGGCACGACTAATATGGATACGCTGATCACGATGGGATCGCTGGCGGCGTATCTATATAGTATAGCGGTGCTCATTGGTACATTGCTCAATATTCCAGCGCTGCAAGGCCATGTGTACTTTGAAACCGCCGCCGTGATCCTAACCTTGATCACGCTGGGCAAATTGCTCGAAGCGCGGGCAAAAGGACAAACCAGCGCCGCGATCAAGAAGCTGATGGGGCTTGCGCCACGTACTACAACCCTGCTGCGGAATGGGCAAGAGATCGACACCGCCGTTGATGATCTGGTCGTGGGCGATCAGATAGTTGTGCGGCCCGGCGAACGCATCGCCGTCGATGGCATTGTCACCGAGGGGCGCTCCTCAGTGGACGAATCGATGCTCACTGGCGAGAGTTTGCCCGTCACCAAGCAGGCCGGCGATGAGGTGATCGGCGCAACGATCAATAAGCAGGGGCGTTTGGTCGTTGAGGCGCAGCGAGTCGGCGCAGAAACCGCGCTAGGACAGATTGTCCGGTTGGTGGAACAAGCGCAAGGCTCGAAAGCACCCATTCAACGGGTTGCCGATCAGGTCTCTAGCGTTTTTGTCCCGGCAGTGATTACATTGGCGACGCTGACCTTTTTGGGCTGGCTGCTGATCGGTCATGTAGACTTTACTATCGCAATGATCCACGCCGTAGCGGTGCTGGTGATTGCTTGCCCGTGCGCGTTAGGCTTAGCAACCCCGACGGCGATCATGGTCGGGACGGGCAAAGGTGCAGAACTCGGTATCCTGTTCAAGAACAGTGCCGCACTGGAAAGCGCCCATCGGCTGCAAGTGATCGCATTGGACAAAACCGGAACCATTACTCGCGGCGAACCGACAGTCACGGATGTTCTTCCCAACGCGGGCTATGATGCCAAGGATCTGCTTCGACTGGCGGCGAGCGCCGAACGTGGCAGCGAACATCCACTCGGACAGGCGGTAGTGAAGTATGCACAGGCCGCGAACTATCTGCTGACACAGCCAGAACACTTTGAAGCCGAGTCGGGGCGGGGTATCCGTGCAGTTATTGAGGGGCAGCAGGTGCAAATCGGCAGCCCACGTTATGTCCGTGAACTCAACATCGATACCCGCGCAGTAGACGAAACAGTAACTACACTGCAAGCACAAGGCCGAACCGCCGTACTGGTGGTTATTGAGGGACAGCTTGCCGGGGTTATCGGCATTGCCGACACCGTGAAAGAGGGATCGCGGGAAGCGATTGCCGTGCTGCGTGCGCTCGGTCTGGAAGTTGCCATGATCACGGGCGATAATGAACGCACCGCCCAAGCCATCGCCCGTGAAGTGGGTATTGATCGGATACTCGCTGACGTGCTGCCCAGTGATAAAGCCAACGCCGTACAAAAACTGCAAGGCGACAGTCAACGGGTCGCGATGGTTGGTGACGGTATCAATGATGCGCCTGCACTGGCGCAAGCTGATGTCGGGATTGCCATCGGCACAGGCACAGACATTGCCATCGAAGCCTCGGATGTCACATTGGTCAGCGGCGATCTACGCGGTGTCGCACGGGCGATCCAACTCAGCCGCCTCACGATGCGGACAATCTACCAAAACCTGTTCTGGGCGTTTATCTACAACATCATCCTGATCCCGGTAGCGATGGCAGGATTACTTGTCCCAATGTTGGCGGCTGGCGCGATGGCTTTTTCGTCGCTATTTGTGGTTTCCAACTCGTTGAGGCTGCGGCGGAAACGAATTTAGGGCTACATATTCAACTCACTAAACACGCAATAGCAACAAAACTTGGTTCTTGTGCTGACAGTACTGCTGTTAGCACAAGATTAAAAACCCTATTTGTGTTTTGGGGAATCGCTATACTATTCTGAGTTGTAGCTACTGAACTCAGGATTTAAAATGTCAAACGAAAAGCGTATCAAGGTGTTCATAAGTAGTACTAGTTTTGACCTACCTGATCATCGAAAAATAGTGATTGAAGCACTAAATTTCCTCAATTTTCAGCCTATAGGAATGGAATATTGGGCAGTAACAGGCGAAGATCCCTTAATACTGTGCGAACGCAACGTTAAGACCTCTGATGCTTTTATAGGGATTTACGCACACCGCTACGGATGGTGCCCTAATAACTACGGCGGCAAGAGTATCACGGAATTGGAATATGACTGGGCTGAAACTGTTACCAGTGACGGCAAGCAGATCCCGCGTTTCTGTTTTGTGATGGACGAAACGCACCCAATCACAATAGGAATGGTTGAATCCGAAAAGAAAACAGCAATGGAAGCGTTTAAGAAACGGGTTAGCGAAGGTCACCAAATCGGCTTTTTTAGAAGTGTAGATGATCTCAAAGCCCAAGTTATTCAAACGCTGGCAAATTGGTCTATCGAAAAACACAAGGTGGCAAAAGAAAATAATAAAGACTTACCTAACTCATCTGCGACCAAAACAAAGAGACGAGCATCTAAGGATGTAATAGCTTATAGAATTGATTCTGGGACAGTACTGGTTAATTTGATTGCAGGTAGCCATATGCGTCATTTTAATAACGATGAACTTCTAACCCATGTAGAAGTAGAGTTAGTGGGGAATTTTCTTCAGAATATTGGTGACTATGGAGATTTATGGGATGATCTAGGCCCGTATGATCATACCAAAACGGGATTTGAAATGCAGCGTGAACTCCAAGAACTGGACTCAAATGGATTTCTTGTATATGGCTGCCAACAAAACCAATTATATCGATTCGGAATCGGAGAGCATGAGCAAACGATGGAGACACAAACACTGTACCCTGATTGCTAGTTGACGTTCATGGATCCTAGCCGAAAATTGAGCTTACCAC
>JBDTVG010000284.1:0-7216 GCA_040007395.1 Chloroflexota bacterium | reverse complement strand
TACGGCATCGTGCTTAGAGCCATCCGCGACAATGACCGCTCCGTAATTGCCGCTGGTATCGACATCCAATGGTATAAAACGCAAGCCGTATTTTTGGCTGCTCTGCCCGCGACGTTCGCGGGTGCACTGCTGGCGCATCAACTGCGATTTGTCGGTATCCCCGCCTTTACGCCCAACTACTCGATTCTGCCCCTCGCCAGCGCGACCGTTGGCGGAGTAGGCAGCTTTGCAGGCGCGATGGTTGGGGCGTTTATTCTTGTCCCTATCTCGGAACTCTTTCGGGGCTTTGGGACGTGGCGCGTGGTGGTTTACTCAGTCATCCTTGTCATCTTTAGCGTTGGTCTGCCAGAGGGAATCTTCAAGTTCGTACAGCGCCGCTATCAGCAATTCGAGCGGCGAGTGGACGGTGACAAATGAGTGCACGTCCACTCTTAGTCATTGACCGTTTGAACAAATCGTTCGGCGGAATCAAGGCGCTTCAAGACATTAGTTTCGAGTTGGACGCGGGTAGTGCGTTGGGCATTATTGGTCCCAATGGCTCAGGAAAAACCACGCTGGTCAATCTTATCACGGGTTTTGTGCGCACAACATCGGGGCGAATCATTTTCAACGGACAAAATATCACCACCATGAGACCGGATGCACGCGTCGACTTAGGGATCGCACGTAGTTTCCAGATGGTACGGCCTTTCTATAATTTGCCCACTTTCAAGAATCTCATCATCCCTTTGTATTCTCCGCGTGTTCGAAAAATGACAGGGGGCCAATACGGCAACCGCGATGAAACTGCGATTCACCTACTGGAAGAAGTTGGCTTTGACCGCGACTCACAGGTGCCGTATAAGCCAGCGAGCAGTCTTCCGCATGGGTATCTGAAGCGACTGGAACTGGCACGCTGTCTGGCATTGGAACCACAGCTTCTTATTCTTGACGAGCTATTTTCTGGCATGAGTCTTTCGGAAATCGCAAGCCTGCTTCCGCTCATCGAGAAAATCCGGCAGCGGGGAACAACGCTGATGATGGTTGAGCATCGGCTACGCGAACTTTTCCAGATTGTTGACAAAGTGATTGTGCTGGACTTCGGGCAAAAAATCGCTGAAGGGTTGCCGTCGGACGTTATGGCGCTGGAGACTGTGCAAAAAGTTTATCTGGGAACAGAGAGCGGTGTCAATGCTTGATGTCAAAGAACTGAGTGTCTTTTACGAGAACGCACTTGCCCTGAATAGGTTGAGTCTGACCGTAGGCCAGGGTGAAATCGTCGGCCTGTTTGGATCGAACAGCGCGGGCAAGTCGACGCTGATGAACACGATTGCTGGTCTAACGCTCGATTTGAAAACCAAAGAAAAGCGTAAGGGCGGTAATCGGATCACCATAGAAGGTGATCTGACCTATGAGGGGGAAGACATCATTAATGTCAAGCCGAGTGACCGCGTTAAAAGAGGAATTGTTCTGTGCCGTGAACGACATCCCGTGTTCCGGGACAGTCTCGCGGAAGAGAATTTGAAAATCGCTGGATTTTTACGCCCTGCCCACGAGGTTAGAGAAACCACTGACCTGATTTATGAGACTTTCCCCCCGCTGGCTAGGTTGAGACGCAGGAAGGCTGGTTTGTTGAGTGGGGGGGAGCGGCAAATGCTCGCCATCGGCATGGCGCTCGTTGCACATCCGCGCCTGCTCTTGCTTGATGAGCCGTTATTGGGTCTAAGTCCATTGTCGCAGTCCGATATCCTCCACGCTTTGCGGCACGCCATTCGCCCGCGAGGAATCACGATACTCATCGCAGAGCAGTATGCGCGTCCCATCTTTCCACTGATTGATCGCGGCTACATCATCGAAAATGGAACGCTCATCCTGACAGGAACCGGACAAGAGTTGATGGACAATCCCGAAGTTCGCTCTGCGTACTTCGGCGTGTAGAGGCTCAGATAAGTTATTGGTCACACATTAAAAAAATTTGGCAACGAAAGGAGGCTAACAATGGATCGTAAGTTTTTTATACTAACTCGCTACATAGTCATCGTAAATGTTATCGTCGGTATTGTTCTGGGCGGCATTCTTCTGGACGTATCGCCAGCGTTGTCATCACCTGCACCATCCGGCATAAGTGTAAATTTAGACCTCGCGCTGTCGTCATCGGACTGTACAAAACTTGCCACTAAAACGGCAGAGATGAAAAATGTACAGATCACCAAGTCTTATTTGGTCACGAATGATAGTCGAT
Source organism: Chloroflexota bacterium (assembly GCA_040007395.1). GTDB lineage: Bacteria > Chloroflexota > Anaerolineae > Aggregatilineales > UBA2796 > DATGFK01. The sequence continues at coordinate 4,995 of JBDTVG010000284.1, read as the reverse complement.
ATGCGGCTTACTGCCTGATACAGGGTAGAGTCAATGATCGTACTGGCGTGGACGGGAAAAAGTATGCAATAGGGTTTGAACTGCGGTTGCCAACGGCATGGAACGGGCGCTTCCTTTATCAGTTGAACGGTGGCAATGACGGAGCCGTCGTTCCGGCGGAAGGTGACCCGAATAACCTGAACGCGATTGGTCATGTCACCGCCCTGACTCGTGGCTTTGCCGTATTGAGTACAGATGCTGGCCATGATGGGAATGACCCCGCCAACATTGCTGCGGGTCTGGTTGCAGGTAACATCTTTGGCCTAGATCCACAAGCCCGCTCAGATTATGGTTATTCCGCCATCGGTACAATGAGTCCCATTGCCAAATCCCTCATCAACATGTATTACGGCAAAAGCCCAGCATATTCCTACTTATTTGGTTCGTCTAACGGGGGGCGTGAAGCGATGGTGGCGGCGACACGCTATGCACAGGACTACGACGGTATCCTCGCCGGCGATCCGGGGTTCGATCTTCCAAAAGCGGCAGTGCAACATGCTTGGGATGTGCAAAGTTTACAGATGGCGGACCCCGCCATCCGTAAAGCGTTCTCGCCCACTGACATGAAACTGGTGGCAGACAAGGTTGTGGAAAAGTGCGATGTCCTAGATGGTGTTAAAGATGGCATCGTTGCCAATACACGCCAGTGCCAGAGCGTATTTAAGCTCTCCGATCTGACCTGTTCGGGCGACAAAAATGCAACCTGCCTCAGTGCCAACCAAGTCAAGGCGCTCCCGCGCTCGATGAGCGGCCCCACGGACTCGACTGGCAAACCGCTTTATACGGACTGGCCTTTTGATAGCGGCATCGGCGGCTCCAACTGGCGCTTCTGGAAGCTCGAAAGCCCCATACCACCCTGGAACAATTACCCGCTGATCGCCGTCCTAGGTAGCGGATCACTGTCGTATATCTTTACTACACCGCCCACCAACACTCCGGGTGATCCAGCGTCTTTGATAAAGTTCTTGGCTAATTTCAACTTCGATACCGATGCACCCAAGATTTTTGCAAAGGATAGTACGTTCAAGGAATCGGCAATGGACTTTATGACCCCGCCGGACGTTGCTGATCCTAAGTTGACGGATTTCAAGGCCAAAGGCGGCAAACTAATCATCTACCAAGGGCAGAGCGATCCCGTCTTCTCAACCAGTGATATTACACAATGGTACGAAAAATTGACGACCAACAACGGCGGCGATGCCAGCAACTTTGCACGCCCGTATGTCATTCCGGGCATGAATCACGTTGCTGGTGGGCCGACTACCGACCAGTTTGACGCGCTAACCCTACTGATGACTTGGGTTGAAGCCGGTACAGCGCCAAATCAGATTATCGCTGGGGTAGATGCCAATAACCCTGAACTACCCGCCGATTGGAGCAAAACGCGCACTAGACCGCTGTGCGTGTGGCCCAAAATTCCCAAGTTTACGGGTACAGACAAAGAAAAATCCGACAGCTTTACGTGCGTAACGCCCTAGCTTGCCCGCGCCGCGAATAACGGCAAGATAGTCTCGTCGTTATCTTATTAGCGATTGTTAACCGCTCATCAATTCTATGGAAAAAGCAAAGTCAACTTGTGCGATGGGTCAACAATCGACTGAAAGGCTCTATAAAATTGGAATCTATCTATCAAGTTTTTGAGTCTAGGGCTAAGAAAGTCCCCGACAAAATCAGTCTGGTTTATCTGGGAAATGAGTATACGTACTCCCAATTGCTAGACATGATCCAGCAGGTCGCCCATGCCCTTTCCAATTTGGGTCTGGTAAGGGGTCAAACGGCTATCATCTTCTTACCCAATTGTCCGCAGTGGATTGTCGTCTGGTTTGCGTTGCAACTATTGGATGTGGTTCCGGTTCCGATTACGCCGTATTATGGACCCAGCGATCTGGAGTTCATCGCCAATGATAGTGGTGCTGAAACGATCTTCTGTCTGGACACAAACTTTGGCTACGTGAGCCGGATACGTTCACATACAAATCTCAAGCATGTGATCGTGACATCGTTGGTGGAACTTCTACCGCAGTGGAAACAGATTCTCGGCAGGATATTAAATAGAGTACCCCAGGGAAACGTGCGTCTCAATGACAACACGCTGACGTTTGGTCAGCTACTGCGGCCCGTTGGCGGGGCTAGTGAAAGCCTCAAACCGTCCGGGAACGTCAAGTTAGCCAATTTGCTTTACACAGGTGGCACAACGGGACGTCCAAAAGGTGTGCCGATTTCGCGTGCCTATATGCTGGAAACGATGCGCGAGGACAGACGAAACAGCGAAGCTGTCATCCCGTTGGGCGAGGACGTGAAGATTCAGGGAGCGCCGCTATATCATGTTCTCGGTCAGTGCCTAGGGGTGGGAGCGCTGCTCCACGGGGACAAGCTCGTTCTGCTGCCGCGCATCAATCTTGACGCGGTGATGGACCACATTCAGCGCTACAGGGCAACCATGTTCTTCGGCGTACCAGCATTATTTCGTATGATCCTCGAACATGATCGGGTGGATCAATACGATTTGAGTTCACTCAAGTACTGTTTCACCGGCGGTGATGCACTCCCCGGCGAAGTGGCCCGACGCTGGAACAGGAAATTTGGCAAACCGATCTATCAGGGTTACGGCGCAACGGAGACATGCGGCACCATTTCGCTTACCCCACTTGGTCAACCCTTCCCTGAAGGTACAGTCGGCAAAATCGTAAGTCACCAACGGGTCAAGATCGTCAATCCTGATTCGCTTGACTCCGTAGCGGCGGGCGAATCAGGCGAGGTCATGGTTGCTTCGGAACACATGACTGATGGGTATTGGAATGCAGCTCAGGAATCGTCGAGATTCTTTGTGCATGGCGAGGACGGAATCTGGTATCGCACAAGCGATATTGCCCTTCTTGATGCAGACGGGTGGCTCTTCTTTCAGGAACGCACGGCAGACATCATTAAACATAAGGGTTATCGTATCGCTGCGTCGCGTATTGAGTCTGTCCTCCAGGAAAATACTGCGGTGATCGCGTCGTGCGTTATTGGCATTCCAGATATTCAGGTCGGCGAACGAATCAAAGCCTTTGTAGTTCTCAACGAAAACGTGAAAGGGATCACAGCCTACGACCTTATCGCTTGGTGCCGTGAGCGACTGGCTCCTTATGAGGTTCCGAGCTATATCGAATTTCGAGACATGTTGCCCCGGTCAAAAGTTGGGAAACTGCTGCGCCGCGAACTCAGGGAAGAGGAGAAGCGGAAGGTGCAAGTAGTATGATTTTAATAAAAACCGAGACGATCAACGTGCCCGGGCAGTTGGGTCAGGCGACTAGGAGACAAATTTATGCCTTATAAACCCCGAGGTCTTACTTTCGACCAGTTTAACGTTGGCGACTCCTATGTGTGCCAAGGGCGCACTATCACGGAGGCCGACGTCGCTCATTTTGCTGGAATTTCCGGTGACTATAACCCGTTACATACGAACGAAGAATACGGCAAAACGACGCCCTTTGGCGGACGTATTGCCCATGGGGTGCTGGTACTGGCGATTGCCACCGGACAATTAAATCAATTAGGGATTTTTGAAGGCACAACACTTGCACTCTTGCAACAAACAATAAAGTATGTTGGTGCGGTGAAGTTCGGTGACACGATTCACCTTGAAGCTAGGATTGCGGCGAAAAAAGAATCGTCAAAGCCAGAGCGTGGTGTCATTACGCTCGAAAATAAGGTTCTGAATCAACGCGACGAACCAATCATTGAAGTGCAAGAAGTAGTGCTGATCAAACGAGGGGATGTATGAATCTAGAAAATAAAGTTGCAATCGTAACGGGCGGCGGCAGCGGGATCGGACAGGCGACAGCCATTCGTTTAGCCAAAGAAGGCGCAGTTGTCGTTGTTTGCGACGTGAATCAGGCCAGCTTGGATGACACCATTCAACAGATCGGCGCTCAAGGTGGCAGTGGGATCGGCGTAGTCGGTAGCGTAGCGATCCGAAGTGATGCGCAGCGGATGATAGATACAGCTCTGGAACAGTATGGGCGACTGGATATTTTAATCAATAACGCCGGGATAACGCAGGATGCCCTTACTGCGCGTATCAAAGACGACGCAATCATGATGATGTCAGACGAACAGTGGGATTCCGTACTCACTGTCAATCTCAAGGGGACTTGGCTCATGTCGCAAGCGGCGGCGATTCCCATGATGAGGCAGAAATATGGGCGTGTGGTAAACACAGCCTCTATTGCGGCGCTGGGCAATCCTGGACAAGCGAATTATGCAGCCTCGAAGGCTGGCGTGATCGGGTTAACGCGAACATTGGCGCTCGAATGGGCGCGTTTCAATATTGCAGTGAATTGTGTGGCTCCGGGGGGTGTCAATACCCCTATGACCGCGACAATACCGGAAAAAATCAGAACGGCTGTGATTGAGCGGATTCCTTACAAGCGAATGGGTGATCCAGAAGAAATTGCGGCTGTCCATGCCTTCCTAGCGAGCGACGAAGCCAGCTACATCACGGGCCAAGTTATTTGGGTCGACGGGGGGGTGTCAGTCGGTGCATGAGCGCACCGCCAGACTGGTAAGATGCTGGATATGCCTAGCGGCTGTCTTGAACTGAAAGATGAAATCCGTGAGCGAATCTAGTCAGCATCAGGACAGCAAAGCCAAGAAATATGGTGTGGGGGCGAAAACTTCATCAGTCGGTTAAACGGGTTACTGGGATGAAAAATAGGCGCGGTCGAGTAGGTATGCGCTGGGAGGTAGGTCACTCTTTTGCCCGTAAAATCCCTATCCCCGGCCCTTTCCCCAATTCAGAGAAAGGGAGAAGAGACAGGTTTTGAAGTCCCTCCCTGAATTCGGGAGGGATTTAGGGTAGGGTTCTTCTCAATTGCGTATGGCGAATCAGTAATTTAACGCGAGGTTCGCCAACAGTACTAGCCAGCCAATACTGAACAGGTGAGCGAGAGGAATGGGAGTGAAAAGGCAGGA
>JBDTVG010000283.1:0-40133 GCA_040007395.1 Chloroflexota bacterium | reverse complement strand
CGCCCAGCAAACCGTGTCGCAAACGGTTAGCAAGGCCAAAGAAACCGCCGGACAGGTTAGCACCGATGCAGCAGCAAGTGCAAATGAGGCGCGGCGTGCCATGCGCGAGACGGCCTACACCGTCAAAGAGTCAGCCTCTGATTCGCTGCTGTCGGCGGCGGAAGGCATCCGGCGTGAAGCGCTCAAAGGTGGCAATGAAGAGGCCATTCGGCAGGCGCAAATGCTGTCACGCGGGATGGAGAAAGCGGCGCTGTATCTCGACAGCCACACCTTCGACCAGATCAGTCAGGATGCCACCGAAGTTGTCAAGGAAAATCCTTGGCAATCGGTTGGCGTTGTGTTTATCGTCGGGCTGCTGCTGGGAATGATCTTCGGCGGCGGGCGCGATTAGCTACCTTTTGTCTACTATTGGCGGGTCGGGCAGGCCCGACCCGCTACGGTAACTAAAAATCTACCCTTGAAAACCCTAGTCCACGACTACTATGTGGTCTTCGCTGTGTGGGAGGCGGATGAGGGGCAATCGTGATCGACAGAGTTTATCTTGTGACGGCGGCTTCCGAGCCGCCGTTTATGGTGAGTCAAGGTCTAGCAAATTTCATGGTTAAACTGATTATTCTGTTCCCGCGCCCTAGCGACGAAGCCAGCTTTGAGACGCACTACAATCAAAATCTGGCGCTCATGGAGCAGTTGCCCGGTATACGCCGTCGGCAAGCCTGCATGGTACTCGGCAACCCGGCGGGCAACTCGCCCTACTACCGTATTCTGGAACTCTACTTCGACGATTACACCGAACTCGACAAGGCGTTGACTTCTCCCGAAGGCCGTGCGGCGGGCGCAGACCTGATGCACTTCTCACGCACCGCCGAATTGATCTTCGCTGAAGTGTTCGAAGAATAACGAGGCGTAACGAAAAACGAGCATGTCACCCTCAACGATCTGGACTCCTGATGACCTGCAAGCCTATCTGACCGAACACAACGTGGCGGCGGAAATTGTCATACTGGCAGAGGAAACACCCACCGTGCCCGCTGCCGCCGCCGCGCTTGGTGTCTCTGTCGATCAGATTGCTAAGACGGTTATCTTTTTCGTGGATGAGCGCCCCTACGCCGTGATCGCCAATTGGGTGCGCCGTGTTGACTCCCGTAAATTGGCGGAACGCTTCGCAGTAAACCGTAAGAAGATCAAACTAGCTGATGGCGAGTCCGTGACCAAGTTAACTGGCTACACGCCGGGGACGGTGCCGCCTCTCGGACATCGCCAACCGCTGCCCGTATTGATCGACCCGGCAGTGCTGACCAATGAAGTGGTCTACGCTGGCGGGGGTGGGATTGCCGCTCTGTTGCGCGTTCGCAGCGACGATCTGGTGCGTGTGACCAACGCAGAGATTCTTGACGTACTCAGTGACGTGTAGAAATCTCCTTGCACAGTTAGTCAAATATTGAAAGGGAAAGGATCAAACCTAATGGTTTCTATTAATATTTTCAATCGCATCGATAAAACAGTTTCCTTTTCGGCGGGTGAGGTGATCTTCGAGGTCGGTCAGCCCGGCGATGTGATGTACGCTGTACTAGACGGTGAAGTGGACATTATCGTCAATAAGAAAACGATGGAAACCCTCAAGGCGGGCGATATTTTAGGCGAGATGTCCCTGATCGATAACCATATCCGGAGTGCTACTGCTGTCGCCAAAGCCGATTGTAAACTGGCGGTGATCGATCAGAAACAGTTCTCGTTTCTGGTACAGCAAACCCCTTTCTTTGCGATTGAAGTGATGCAAGTCATGGCAAACCGCATTCGCAATATGGACAAACTCATCGGCGATTAAGTGTGCCGGTATGTCCTCACCCTACATCCCGGCGTAGAGAGGGGCTGGGGGTGAGGATAATTAACCACCCATCTATGACGTTTTTCCGGCGACCTCTGGTACACTTTCCGGCATGATCAAGACTTCTCACAATCCGATACGGGATCGATGGCTGTGGTGGTGTGTCGCGCTGCTGCTAGGCCTTACGGTCTGGTTAGCGATCCATTGGCCTCATGGCAGCTTGTGGTACGACGAAGCGCTGACGACTTGGGTCGCCACCGATTCTTGGCAAAGCTTGCTGCGGTGGTGTACACAGGTCGATATACAGGTTCCGTTTCATTACGTCGTACTGCGCTTATGGACTTACGCAGCGGGCGATAGTGAATTCACGCTGCGACTGCTTTCGGCTTTCTGTGTACTTCTGGCGGCGGCGGGGATGATCGCGGCTGGGCAACGTCTCGCCAAAATCAGCGGGTTGCGACCTCACGTTCTGAGCTTGGTGGCGGCGCTGCTGCTGGGCAGTTTGCCGGGGACGTTGTGGCTCGGCTACGAAGTCCGCGCCTATGCGTTGGCGCTAGCACTCTATGCGTGGGCAACGGCCATTCTCTGTGTGCTGATCGACCCTAACGGGCAGCGCAGTCGTCGTGGACAAACACTGTTGATCGTCGGCTACGCGCTGTTGATGATCGCGACGTTATACACACATTACACGGCTATCGCTGGACTCGCCGCCCATATCGCGATCTTTGGTGTGCTAGTGATCGTTCGGCGTTCGCGGGTGCTGCTGATAACCTTTAGCGCTGCCATGCTCCTGATCGGGATCGGCTTTGCGCCGTGGCTGCCAGTGCTCCTGACACGCAGTGCCGCTGACCGCAGTTACTACGTAGGCAGTCCGATTTTGCCGGATCGTTCCATCGCGGTGATGTTGGGCTTCAAGCTGCTAGGCCGCGAAGATGTACCCGCCGCCGCTTTGCCGTTAGTCGTCGGCTACGGCGTGCTAATCACCCTCGGTGCGCTAGTGGCGCTGCGTAAGCGTCGTTGGCCTGCGGCACTTGTCGGCGCGATGATTGCGCTGTGGCCTGTGGCGATTACGGCGGTGTTGGTGTACTTCAAGCCTAAGCTAGCCGGACGCTATGTCTGGCCTGCGTGGATCGGCTTCGACTTGTTGGTCGGCGTGTGCATTATCGGGCTGATGCGCTGGCAGCGCATACTTGGCGCAATTGCCCTGATAGCGCTGGTAGCGATGCCTTGGCTCACGGGCGAACTCGGACACCCCCCCGACAGCGACTTCAGAGCAGCGTATGCTTATCTGTGTTCACAAGGCGATCCGCAGGATGTGATTGCCTTGCGCGATGGCACACTGTTCGTGGTGAATAGTTATTACGGGCGACGCGCACCGTGTAACACTGAGCGTGCAACGGTCAGTTTGCCCATTGCTGAGATGACCAACGTTGAGCAATCGCTCACCTACCCCATCGCGCAAGCCGCCGTGCAACCCCTGATCGCTCGCCACCCGCCGAGTATCTGGGTCGTGGCGTGGCAAGGCGATGTGATGGACCCGCAGTCACTCACCTATGGCGTATTGGATAATCTGGGCAAGCATACCGTTATCGGCAAAATGTTTGGCGACGTGCGCGTGGATCGCTATGAGGACATCGCGCCGATAAGCGTTGAGCCGCCCGCCGCTGGACAGCTAATGAACATCACGCCTGTTGTGGGAGGGCCAACTTTACAAAGCGTTCGGGTGATCGCGCCGGAGGTGGCGCACGCTGGAGACGTGATCACTGTGCAAGCGTGGTGGACTCGTGGCGAAAAGTTGCAACCCGATTTGCGTGTCAGTGCGCGGATCACGACCTTGGACGGGGGCTGGACTTACGCTCAGGTCGATCAACCGCCGTCAAGCTGGAAATATGTAGATGATCGCTGGCAGGCGGGCGTACCGACTCTGGGGCGCTATGAACTGCGGGTTGGCTCTGATGTGCCTGTCGGTAAAGTCGCCATCCGGTATTTGCTGTACGATGCCGCCGGACACTGGCCTCAGATTATCCTCAAAGTCGGTGAGGTAACGATTCTCCAGAGCGGTGAGGATCATAAAACTCAGTAGCCGCAATTTTCTCATTGTTATGTTTCTGAGCTTTTGCAATAGTAGCTTATTTGTATGCTATAGAGAGGGGAATCAGTATCGCTTTAAGCCCCTCTCTATACATATTGAGATCGCAGTTTTTCGTTAACCAGCAATGTTAAGAACCTATTGCGGGTGGTAGTTGTAACTTCTGAATCAACGCTTTAACGTATCGGGTAGACCGGGCCTCGATTTGTTGTTCAGTTAAACCAAGTCTCACCATTTCAGTGATATAGATGCTGCTAATTTCGTCAAAAACGCTTCGGGTAATAGCGTCAATTTCTTCATTACTCAAGCCACGCCGTGCAAGTTCTCGGTCAAGCAGCGTTTTGATGCGAACAATAATCACAGCAGTTAGCCCTTCGGTTTGACCTACCAACCCAGCGATAGAAGGCGGTAGATCTAACCCTAAAGGCAATGGTGTTCTCGTTGCGCGCTGCACAATATGTTCGTTAGCGGTTCGTGCCATCCAAACCCGAATAGGTTCTACTTTTGGGCTGGGAACGGATTGTAGAATTCTCAAGCAAGTTTCAGCATTTGCGACATCAGTCAAGCGCATTTTGCCATCACGGGCTGGTAATTTCAACTGGGAGATCTTTTCTCCCAGTTCAAACCCATCTACCTCAAGACGTTTTTTCGTATCACGCCAGTAATATTTAGCGTCTGCCTCAGTATCGCTAAACTCTGTCATAATGTCGATGAGCGAAAAGTACATTACGCCATCAACATAAGCGCGACGAATGCGTTGGTTGAAATCAGTTGGGTTATCGGATAAGGGGAACGAGACTGAATTTGTGGTAGAGTCAGACATATGCGCCTCCAGTTTAGGTGCATCACGCCTCTGGCTGCTAGTAACAGCGCAGAGGCATATAAATGTATCACAATACTGTATCACAATTCTTATAATTGTGTCTATAGGATATTTATTACGTGTTGTTAGGCATTGTCTATATCGGAGTCTGCTGCCGATTCAAGACGGAAGTCGCGAAAAACACGCGCAAGATCAGCGGGGGTATAGTGCGCGTTGAGTCCGCTGGGATTAGGCAGCACCCACAGGATCGCGGAGCCAAGCGGTTCGGGTTGGCGACCCATCACGGCACGCGGAAGCCTAAAGCCTGCCCGGTACGCACTGATACCGAGGATCGCCACGACACGCGGCTGATACTCCTGTACTCTGATGACTAGCTGCTGCTTTCCGGCAATCAATTCATCGGTGGTCAATTCGGCGGCGGTAGCGGTTGCCCGCGCCACCATATTCGTGATGCCCAGACCACGCGCCAGCATTTCTTGCTCCTCATCAGGCCGCAAAAGTCGATCCGTGAAGCCGGATGCAAACAGGGTAGGCCAGAAGCGATTGCCGGGACGGGCAAAGTGATGGCCTGTGTAACCCGAATAGAGGCCGGGATTGATCCCACAGAACAATACACGCAGCTTGGGCGCAATCACATCGGACAGCGTTTTGCCAGCCGAAGCCAATAGATCAGCTTGAGTCGGTTTCTTAAAGGTGGACATAAGCAGCGTTTCCTATCAGGGACGGGTCGCGGCTTGCTGAATCGATTGGGTGATCGTGACTTGCCACGTTTCGCCGGGAGCTAACCGTACACTCCACAATTGGAGAAAGACCGTTCCCTGATAACCGCGCTCGAAGCCTGCCTCCGAAAGCGTGATCGTTTCGAGCGGGAACTGCCACAAAAACGCGGCTCGACTTAACTCCGTCCAGAGGGTGAGATTGCGTAGACTCGAATCGGCGGCGTAAGTGCTAACCGCCTCGATCTCACGTACCTCTGCCAACGATTCGCGAAATAGACTGCCGTTAATCCGCAATGCACAGTGATTGAGATCCTGACCGCCATCGAAGCCGATGACCGTTTCCACGCCAAAGCGCAGATCGAGTGTAACAGCGCTGTCATGCGATAATGTATAGGTTACATGCACGGCGGGTTCGTCATCATTCACCGTGAATACTTTGGCAACAGTGACAGGTTGCAGCACCTCACCGATCCAGACATGCCCCGCACGGCGTTGGTAGACGATGGCTTTGTCATCGCTGCATGTGGCCTCAACTACCTGATAGGGCTGGTTAACAAAATCGCCCTGTTCAGCGTACAGTGCGCGATAAAACTCATCGAGCGTGGTGGATGGCGCGACGAAATGATCAAGGAACGATACGCGACGATGCCAATCATAAATCAGGCACTGTTCCAAACCGGGTTCTTTTGCCCGAATCGTTCCCGATGCTGGGGTTTCAAATTCAGCCGAGTCATTGGACATGGGAGTTATGACAGCATTCTCGGCGGCAGCCGTCACCAGATCCGTATGATATCCCTCTTTGCGGCGGGTCATGACGTTGTACAGGTTGTACTGGGCAGGTCGAAAATCCAATTCGAACAGCGCCCCGCCTAGCGATGGAGTCCAAATGGCAGTGAGCAGTGGCCCACTGACGATAATATCTTCGTGACTGTCCCGATCAAAGTCTACACGGGTCAGTGCTAGCGGCGCATCGTCGCCGTCCGCGACATTTTCCGCCGCGATCAAATAGGTGTAGTTTGCCACACGAACGTTGAATAGATAGATCCCGCCAAAGACACCGTGCCAGTACGGGTCGTTGCTCTGCGAAGCCCACAGCAGGTCAAGCGCTTGTTCGCGTTTGCGCCCTCGGCGCATGGCGTGAACCTTCTCACTAACCATCAGCATTCGCTTGTGCATGTGGTTGATTTCGTCGTATTTGACCATGAAGTTGCGCCACAACCCGCCCCGTAAGAAGCGGGTGATATCGGTGCGATGTTCGGCGGCAAGCGTGCGCGACAGTTCGACTAACTGGTGCGAGCGTTCTGGCGGCAAACTCCACTCGCCCATTTCTTCATAGCTCGTCGAGGGCAGATAAACCCGCCCCAAGGCCGGAACCTCTGCCATAAACTCGCCGGGGGTCGCCGTCTTGAGCCACTCGCTATTTTTCTCGATGGCGCTAAACAGTGACTCCATATATTTGCCATCGCCCCAGCAGTGTTCATAGGTGCCGGGCCATGTGCCGAACTTCTCGCCGTCATCGCCCATCAGCGCCACTTTCGGCTGGAAGGTTGGCAAGGGTTGGTCGGCCTGCGTGTGCAACCAGTCGATCAGCGCCTCGACAGGTTGCCACGGGACGGCATAGCGTAAATAGGTGAGCGAGGGGAAGACTGCTAGCGGATGTCCTTGTTCCTCGGTGATAAAGTAACCGAACAAGTCGTTATCTTTGTCCAGCCCGATACTCTCAAAATGGGTGTCGTCCAGAATGACATAGCGCATCCCGGCTTGGGCAATCGGCCCTGCCAAGTGCGGTTCCCAGATGCGTTCCGCCAGCCATAGTCCGGTGGCGTTTGTGCTAAACGTGTCCTTGAGTTCCTCGGTCATCTTCTCGATCTGTCCGAATTTATCTTCATCAGGGAGCGCCGCCAGAATCGGTTCGTAAAATCCCCCAGACAGCATCTCAACCTGTTTCCGTGCCACCAACACATGCAGCCGCGCAATAACCTCAGCGTGATACTGCTTGAGCCATTCTAGCAGCGGCCCGCTGTAGTGCATTCCGATCTTGATACGCGGATGGCGTTCCAGCAGTTCAATGAGCGGCAAATAACTGACATTAGTACTGTGTTCATTGACATAATCGAACTGCCCCACCGGTTGATGGTTATGGAAGACGAACAGAAGATAGATTGGCGCAGGCATCCATTTACCCCCTAGTACCAATAAGTCAGGCACAAAAATTATAACAAGCCGTCTGAAATTAAACTTGTGTTAAATGCTACAACTTTTCAGGATGGAACGAAAAACTGCGGATTGTAGAGGTAAATTATGATAACCTGCACTCGCACAAGGGCGACCTGTTAAGCACGTTCTACAAGATCTGCTTTTCTCGCTAAGTGACTGGAGTCAGGTTTTTAATAAGCTGGACTATGATTATTTGCACGACTCAGCTAAACGAGGATATGAGAGGACATATCAATATCAGTTTCCAGTGCGATAACACAAATACCAATTAGTGGCAAGTGTAGCATAGATTTGACCAACACCACCTGAGCCTTCTATGGCAGAACATGTAATGACACCAGCCAGCTCAGAATATTTGGGGGCATAAACATAGGCGTATTCAGTCTTAAAGCCCTGAGCGAAATATGAGAAAACAATAGTATGTGACCCGCTTGGCGTATATACGCCTAAATTATTATATTGATGGAACGTTTTCCCCTGTTGAATAAGCTCAATCTGGTGCTGAAAATCATCTCTATGTTGGTCGAAATATATTTGTTCGTCTGTCGCCGTTATCGGCGCAAATTGTGCGATAGCGATTGCGCCGATAACGGCAATAACCATCCTGAGCATTTTGGTATGACGAGGCTTTAATAAGCCAAACATCCGTCCTGCTGCATAAATGGCGGAAGCTACGATAGATAGTGAAATCGCACCAATCCAGCCACCAAAAATAAATGGGATCTGCATATCAAACGGATAAATTACAATTTTAGATATGACAGAGCGTGAGGTGTAGATGAGCACAGGGACAATGAGTATTACGAACATTACTGCAAATCTGGTACAGCCTTCGACAAGAAATGTTTTGCTTAATTGGGCATTTTCTGTCATAAGCTATGCTTGGTATCTGTTAAGCGGTTTGAGTCAAAAGTGATTTAAGCGTGAACCGGAGTCCAATGTTTGCGGCTGACCTGTGCATACTCACGCACAAGGGCGATCTGCTCTGGTGTGACAGGCCGCTCAAAGCTGCGAAAACCGCTTAACTTGAAGCCATGCCGCGCACAGATCGCGCCAATTTCGGTGGCGTGTTCGACGGTCAGCGATTTGCCAACGCTGTAATCTTCGTAGCGACCTTCGAGCGCTAGTGCCATCGTTTCTGCCATACAGGCGAAGGCTTTGCCGGGGGGAAAGCCAAAATCGAAGTGGAAATCGACTGGGCCGGGGACTTCGACCATGCCGCCTTCGATGACCAGTACATCGTTGCGTTGGTCAGCCACCAACCGCGAGACATCACGCGGACGCGCCACATCACACACCACTGCACCGGGCTTTAGATGTTCGGGATGTATCACACTGTTGATCGCGCTGGTCACAGTCAAGATCAGATCCGCATCGTAGATCATATCCATATCCGTGCTGGCACTGACGATAGCACGGCGACCCTCGCACTTCTCGCGAACCTCGTTCACCGCGTCAAGCCGCCGCCCGATGAGGCGCAGTTCCGCTACATCGTTTGCCAGCATTTGCGCGCAGACATTGCCAATCGCCCCGGTTGCGCCGACAACAGCGGCAGTCGCCGTTTCCAGCGGAATACCCATGACTTCGGCGGCTTTGCGGACAGCTTCCACCGCCATCATAATCGTATAACTGTCGCCAGTGGTGACAGGCATCTCCAACCGATCCGCAATGGTACGTCCGGCATCGCCCACCACCGACGTGTACGCGCCCAGACCCATGATCCGCGCACCGAGTTTTTCGGCTTTGCGCCCACAGGCCACAATCTTATCGTAGACCATATTGACGGGCAGTTGCAGCATTCGCTGTGGCGTGAACGGGCAGGCGATAAACCAGCCTTTCGCCTCACGTCCAGTCGCTTCGGAGCGCACACCGTTAATCTCGGAGATGTACACCGGAGGAAAAAACGCCGAAAGATAGTTGACTTGCCCTTCCGTCAGCACTTTGCCAACGATAGGCCACTTGCGACTGACATCGCGTTTGGGGTTGATGGGGTGAATAATGAAAGCGAACGTATCGGTAACAGTGGACGGATCGGCGTATGGCATAGTCATCAGATCCCGTTAGCCCCAGTCTTCCAAGAAGGCAGCTTCGCCTATTTCTTCGTGACGACGTGGGTACTTCTGTTTATGCAAGCGGGCGATCTCTGGGCGTAGTTCGTGGTGATCGCTTTCTTCGTAGGAGATATTTTTCTTGATTACCCGGCGAGTCGGGGTAGCAAACAGGATCACATCGGATTCGATCATGCGCGCCGGATATAGGATCAACCCAGAACCCAGACGACAGTTATGTCCGACACAGCCGCCTAGCACGACCTGCCCGGTTTTCTCCATCTTACCGTCCATTGCCTCGACTCTGAGTGGTGTCGGCAGCAGGTTAAAGTCGGTGAAGGTCGTCCCCGCGCCGATAAAACTATCCCGCCCAATGACGCACATTTGCAGGCAGGTGTTCTGCGCCACGATGCTATTTTCCATCAACACAGTCATAAACATCGCTGACCGAAATGGCAAGAAACAGCCATCGCTGATCACACTGAGCATCACTTCGCACCCCTGCGAGATATTGACATTATTGCCGATATAACAGTTACCGATGACCGTGCCGGGGCCAATCGTGCAGTTATCGCCAATAAAGGTTGGCCCTTGAATGATTGCCGTCGGATCGATGATACAGTTTTCGCCAATATGGACGAATTCCGAACAAGACAACACTTGCTTCTGTTCGAGCAGCGCTTGCCATAAAACCTTTAGGCGGAACAGGTTACTGCCTTCGACTTTGTGTTCGTAGCGATGGCCTTCGGAGAAGATGCCCATGATAATATTGGCGTAGAAAACGTGTATCCAATTTTCGATAGACAGCATACTACGCTTGGTCAGGTAGTGCGTCAGATCGCCCTGATTGCTCATATAGTCCGGTACGGAATAATAGCCAGCTTCAGTCCACCCGCTGCTGACCACAATCGGAACGACTGGTTCGTCCGGTTGGTAGCCATGCGGTAAATACCACAAATCCACCTCGTAATGTCCGGTCGTCTCTTTGCCGCGTGTATCGCGGATGAGCTTGCCGTTCAAGTCGCGACGAGACACTGCTTTAATCCCCTGCGCCAAGGGCAAGGCATAGGTCATAAAGGCTTTATCATCCGTCGAGAACGCCGCCCGACAGGCCTGTTTTGTTTCACGCGCCCGCTTGATAAAGTCATCGACGAACGGTTCATCGAAGTACAAATTATCGCGATGTACGATCATTTCTTCGTGGTCACCGGGTACACCGTCCAGCGAAGTTACCGGAACCTCGTCGTCGCAGTATTTAGCGAGTGCGTCACGCTGGGTCAACCAAAGCGGTTTATTTAGGATACGCAGTTCGCGAGCCAGTTCATTAAAAGGAGCAATATCGCGTTTGTCTTCAATAACAAATTTTCGCATAGTGAGCCTCAGAGTAAATCACTTTCGGGGTTCTGCCGATGGATTCGCACAACTCTATATGTTACGTATTGTATATCAATCACCTACCTTGGGCTATTTGCAGTTGATAAGAAATGTTGATAAGAAATTCAGCCGTGCGAAATTTGCCACGGCGCTCTCAGGCCAACCGCATTAAAAATCAACCCCACCCTAAGTCCCTCCCCCAGCGAGGAGGGACTTGGAAATCAGTCCGCGCTCCCTTTCCCTGCTTGCGGGGAAAGGGCTGGGGGATAGGGGTCAACTATTCTTAAAGCCTAATTTGATGCGTTTGCCATGACGGCGATCTGTAATCTTTGATTTTATCGCTATTGTCAGGCATGATGTATAATTGCCATTTAATTCCAGTATGTTTTAGGGAAGTTAATTTTCGCATTGCCTTTTGAGGTGATTTATGTCTGACCGTCCAGAAGAATCCCGCCCACCGTCCGAGAACGCAGGTGGTTGGTTTGTGCCCAAGAATGCAATGACCGAGCAGGAGATGACGGCTTATGCCCAGTCTCAACCTGACGGTAGCCAGACGAATGAAACGCCCATGCCCGGTTCCACTCCTCAGCAAAATGGCGACTGGTACGTCCCGCCCGAAGCGGCAGAACGCGCCGCTGCCCTGACTCCCAAGCCTGCCATCGATGTCCCAGCAGGGGCGGCGCTGTCTACTGAGGCCGACTATAGCAATTACGTTCCCGGCAAGGGCTTTGTCAGCAGTGCCGAAGCCGCTAGCAGCGCAACGAGCGATCCGCTTGCCGCGTCAGTGGCAAGTGAAGTGTCGGCAGTCGATCAAGATCCATCCGAACCACTCGCCCAAGATCCGGCTTCGGTTTACACGCCACGCGGCGATACTGGAAAGCAAGCGGCGGCGGTAGTAGTCGCTGAAAGCCCTGCCGAAGTTGCCAACGTCCCCGCCGATGATGCCCCGGTTGAAGCGCCCCCAGAAGCCGTAACCGTTGCGGAGCCAGTTGCCGAAGCGCCTGTCGCGCCCAAACCCGTTAGCCCGGAACTGCTCAAACGCTACGAAGATGTGGAAAAAGCCGTCCACGTATTGCGCCGCCGCTACAACTCCGGGACGCTGACCCGCGCTCAATTGCAAGACGAACTCCGTAAGCTGATGATCCTCGATGAGGACGGCTACTGGTGGATGATCGGGTTGGAAACTGACCGCTGGTACAACTATAACGGCAAGGACTGGATTCCCTCGGCGCGTCCCGGTAAACCGCAAGATGATGTCCCGGCTGGCAAACCTGCCGCCAACGTCCTGTCGCGAGTTTCGGGGAGTACACAACCCAGCGCCCAGCCCTATGATGTGGGGCCGCTGCCGCAGCGTGTTCCTATCTTCGACCCCGGCGCAACGATGGTTAATCTGGCAGCGCCCCGCCTTGACAGCGTGATGAGATCGAAAGAACCGGTGGTCGAAGAACCGACCAGCGAAGAAACCATAGCCGTCCAACCTGTCACGGGGACTCCGCGCTACCTTGACCGGGCATCGCGACCTGCTGCTAGTACAGCAGCGGCGGGCTTCGACGGCGGCATGACCATGCCCAGTGGCACTTCTCAGGTGACGCAGCCCATGGCAGCAGTTGCGGCGGGGGCAGTTCCGGCAGCAGCAGGACGCGGCACGGCAGGGACATCGCCCGGTCTCCAGCCCGGCGAGCAACCCGATTACGGTACGCCGCCGTCTGGTGTTCTGGCAGACCGCCAACGGGCAACCGGCTGTCTGGTACGTGTCGCCCTAGTCAGCTTCTTTCTGGCGCTGATCGGCACGCTAGTTGGGCTTGCCGTCGTTGTGTTCGGCTACTTCTCGATCATCCAGCGCTACGATTCACAGATTACTAAATTGGGCGATGCCGTACAAGCGGCGGCACAGTCGGCCCGCATTATGGATAAAAATGGGCGCGTTCTATACCAGATCAACGATCCAAATTCTGGGGCGCGTATCCAAGTACCGCTCAACAAAATCTCGCCCTATCTGATTGCGGCGACAATCCGCACCGAAGATCAACGATTCTACGACAACCCCGGCTTTGACCCGGTGGGTATTGTCCGTGCCATAACGTCAAATCTGTCGGCAGGCGGCGCAGTCTCCGGCGCAAGCGGACTCACGCAGCAGTTGACCCGTGCCCTCGTCCTTGACCCCGGCGCAGCGCAGGATCGTTCTTCGTCGCGTAAGATCACCGAGATCATCGTCTCGTCGGAAGTGGCGCGGCGTTACACCAAGAGCCAGATCCTTGAGTTCTACCTGAACACGGTTTACTACGGGAATCTATCCTACGGCATCGAGGCCGCCTCGCAAACCTATTTCAACAAGAGCGCGAAGGATCTGAATCTGGCTGAGTCGGCTTTCTTGGCGGGGCTAGTCCAAGCCCCGGCGACCTACGATCCCGTGCTTAACCGCGACGCAACCTTCAAGCGCATGGACGATATTTTGGCCTTGTTAGCGAGGGGGAGCTGCATCCAGATGGAACATGCGCCCTATGACAAGGGGCAGTTCTGTGTCAACAAAGCTGATGTAGATGCGGCAGTCGTACTGGTCGCACAGATCAAGGCGAAAGTCTTCCGTCCGCCAACCAATACCGCGATCTACCCGCATTTCGTCAACTATGTCCAGCAGTTGCTCGAAGAACAATTTGGCAAGGACGCACTCTATAGTTCGGGCTTCAATGTCTACACGACTATCGATCCGAAGGTTCAGGATATTGCTGACCAAGCGGTCAAGACCCAAATTGCGGCGCTGAAAGCGCTGCACGTGACGAACGGCGCAGTCTTGGCGATCAAGCCCGACGACGGCGCGATTGTGGCAATGGTGGGCAGTGTCGATTTCAACAGCAAAGATATTCCGGGGCAGTTCAATGTAACGGTTGCACCACGCCAACCCGGTTCGTCGATCAAGCCATTTGTCTATCTGGCAGCGATGGAACGTGACCCGAACAACAATTACATGACTCCCTCCACCATTATCTGGGATGTGCCAAGCTGTTTTGGGGCGGCTCCCGGCTACTGCCCGCGCAACTATGATGGTCGGTTTCATGGGCCACAGTCCATGCGTAACTCAATCGATAACTCCTTTAATATCCCTGCCGTCAAGACCCTACAATTTGTCGGGATTGATCGCTTCAAGGCGTTTACTACTCGTATCGGCGTTGAATTCCCCCTGACGCAGCCCGAAACGGCTGGTCTGGGATCGGCGCTCGGCGGGGTCGAAGTACCCCTGATCGATATGGTTCGTGGCTACTCGGTCATCGCCAATGGCGGTAAGCGTGTTGACAGCTATGCGATTACCAAAGTCACCACCAAAGATGGCGATCAGGAAAAAGTCGTGTTCGAGGCCAAAGATCACCCGGCTTCGCAGGTTATCGAACCCGCCATCGCCTACCTGATGACAAACATTCTCTCCGACAACGCAGCGCGGCAGCAGGAATTTGGTAACGCGCTGGCCTTGAGCGATGGTCGTCCGGCGGCGGTCAAGACAGGTACGACCAACGATTCCAAAGACAACTGGACAATTGGCTACACGCCGCAGCTCGTGGTTGGGGTGTGGGTCGGCAATAATGACAACACGCCAATGCAAGGCACTAGTGGTGTTACAGGCGCGGCTCCGATCTGGAAACAAGTGATGGTGCAAGCCCTTGCTGGACAACCAGTCATGCAGTTCCAAGCCCCGCCGAATGTCCAGCAGGCGACGATCTGCGCCGACTACGGCACGCTGGATTTCCCGGACTGCCCGAACCGCCGCACGGATGTCTATTTCGCGCCGAACCCGCCACCGTCCGCTGATGCGCTCTTCAAGACGGTACAGGTCGATTCGTTCAGCGGGCTAATCGCCAATAATAACTGCCCAGACTACGTGGAGAATCGTACTTTTCTAGTCATCAACGATGAGACGGCGATTGCGTGGCTCAACGCTGACCCGGCAGGCCAGAAGTGGGCGACTGACCATAAGCTCACTTTACCCGTTGTCCCGCCGCCCACCGCTTCGTGCGATGCCAACACGCCGCGCCCGACTCTGAGGATCAGCAATCCACAACCCAACCAGAGCGTGAATGGCTTGGTCGAAGTACGCGGATCGGTGTTTGTCCCCGGCTTCAATCGCTACCAGATTGAAGTTGGCGAGGGGCTTAACGCGACTCAGTTCACGATTGTCGATGGGCCAACCAGCGCTCAACCTTCTGGCGACAACTCATTTCTGGGACGCTGGGATACCACAACCCGACCCAATGGCGCATATACCGTGCGACTGTTTGCTGTCGATGGGCAAGGCCGCAACGCCAAGCTAGTTATTCCGGTTATTGTGAATAATCTGGCGGGGGGTGCTGCTACCGCCACTCCGGGCAACAATGCAACTATTACGCCGGGTGGCAACCCAACCGACGTGCCGATAGTGCCGACTCAGCCGCCGGGTGGGTTCGTGACCCAACCGCCCGCACAACTCCCAACGGACACGAACGGCAACCCAGTGACGATCCAGCCTGCGCTTGAGCCTTCCGCAACGCTTAGACCGATCTTCCCGCCGACCTCTGCGCCGTAGAGGGTAATGCGTAGTATTGAGGAAATATGCTATGGCTGATTTGGCGATCAGCGGTCAACTTGCTGAACAACTAAACGAAATTGCACAACGTGAGCAGCGTTCGTTGGAGGAAGTATTGGCGACAATGGTGGCCCGATATAACGCTGCTGAAACGTTACCACCAATGCAAAGTGATGCTACTGAGGATAAAAAGGCTTATCGCATAGCGGTACAACAGATGCGGTTGAAGCTATATCAAGTAGCGCGTCGATTCTGGCAATCTGTCGGAGACGAGGCACATTTGGCACTCACCGATGAGCAACTGGATCAACAATTTTGGCTCATTGACGGAGACGGAATTCCCCGGTTGAAATCTGAGCAAGGCAGCCTAACACTGCCTGCTGATCCGTTGGAAACTCTGGTTGGATTGGTCGAAAATGCGCCCGAAGATTTGTCAGATAGTGTGCGCGAAACAGCATGAAACGGGGCTTCACAGCCCACCTGACGTTTGTTTGACTATCAGGCGGGCTGTGAGTTACTAACTCACGTTATGCACGACTTATTATAGGCTAGATTGCCCTCACCCCCGGCCCCTCTCCCGCAGGGCGAGGGGAGCAAGATCCGGCTGGTGGAAAGTCCCTCTCCTATGGGAGAGGGACTTAGGGTGGGGTCAACTGAATATCCAAACACGCTCTAAACCTTACGGCTGAGGCGTGGGTGAATCCTGATACTGTGGAGCAAGCGCCCAAATGCACTGCCCGTAGTCTTTGCCCATTTCAACCCGGAAGTCTACCGTGCGGTTGGGATCGGGCTTGTCGATGACGGCGGCCTTGCTTACCCGCAGGAGCTTCATTAGCGAGGCACGGCTGCTTGGTTTGGCATTGCCCGTATAGTCAATAATCACCGTATTGGTGCGATTGACCGCCCCTTCCGTACCAATGGCTTTTGCGGTGAAGCCTTCCCACGACAGGCGATCCGCTGCTACGTGATCGTAGCCCTTGACGGGCAAGGCGGCTGCCACTTCAACAGTCGGGCTTTCGCCGCCCAGACGGTTTTTCGGCGGCGGCAAGACAAGATTCTGGATCGTGGTTTTCCACACATCCGGCTTGGGCAGCAGTCCGAAGGAGCCAACATCAGAGGTATACCACTGGGTGAAATGGGTTTCCTGACTCACGTTGATGCGTTGGATACCTTCCGGATCGATATTCAGCGCAATAGGGGCTAGTCCGACAATATCCTGCAAGGTCATATCGGTTTCGACGAGCTTTTGTACTTCGGGCCAAAGCTGCGTAATCTGCGCGAACAAGCCAGCGTTCTTGGCTTGCCGCCACATCGCCCGCAGTACGTCAAGCTGGCGTTCGCCGCGCTTGAAATCGTTACTGCTGCCACGACTGCGAACGTACCACAGCGACATATACGCACCCAAATGCTGATAGCCGACAGGCAGTGTATACAGTTCATAGCTCTCTGGCTTGGTCACGTCCATATCTGGTGACTTCAACCGATTGCCCTGAATCGCACAATCCACGCTGATGTCCAACCCGCCGAGTTTGTTGATCAAGTTCTGGAACTGGACAAAATCGACGCGGGCGTAGAAGTCGATCTTGATGCCAAAGTTGTACAGCAGCGTATCTTTGATCAGCTTTGCGCCGCCGCCGGGGCCATATTTGACATTGCCAGTGTTCATAATGGTGTTGATCTTCGCCATTGCCGGACTGCCATTCGGCGCGTACACAATCATATCGCGGGGGAAATGCAGCATCGCGACTGTATTTGCTGTGCGATCAATGACCAGCACAATGATCACGTCAGTGCGGGCGACGGCATCGGGCGTGATGGTGTCACTGCCCAATAGGAGTACCGTCACAATGTCGTCGCCGGAGGCCACCGGAGTCGGCGCACTGGGCGGGATAGGCGTAATCGGCGTGACAATGGGCGTTTCATACGTACCGAGGATCACCATGGTCGGCGGCAAAGTCGGTGTGCGGCTGGGCGTGCGGGTTGGTGACGGCGTTGGCGTATTACTTGGTGTGCGGGTGTTCGTCGGCGTTTTGCTGGGCGGCAAGGTGCGCGAAGGAACCAGCGTTGGGCCGGAATCGGTCGCTTCAGGAGCCGCCGCTTTGGGCGTATTGGTCGCTGGCGACTGCCCACCACTACTGTTACTACTACGCGGTGTATTCGTCGGTGGCGGAGTCGAGAGGGCGGTACTTTGTGCGGAAACTTGCTGGCTCACTAACATCAGGATTAGCACTAGCAGGCCGAGTCGAAACACGCCAGCGCGTTTTAGAAATGACATAGAAATTTCCCGTATCCATCGTGATCGGACAAAACGGAATAAGTATAGCAGGCGTGGCGAACGCTACCACCACGCTTTCCCAACTGCTCTTGGGTGTGTGTAGTCGTTTTCCTCACCCTAAATCCCTCTCCACTGCTTAGAGAGGGATTTAAAAGCGGTCTGACTCTTCTTTTTTGGGTAAACCGCCTCAACTATCGCCCATGCGGATAGTTCAGATCACACTCGTAGACTTTGCGAAGTATTGGCAGCGGCGACTCGTGGCGCGACGATTGCGGAAATCGCGGTATCGTTGTATCTATCTGAGGGGACGATCCGCAATTACCTGTCAGTGGCGATACAAAAATTGGGGGCGCATAATCGAATCGAAGCCGCGCATATCGCTGAACAAAAAGGCTGGCTGTAAGGTAGTTCAGTTTTTCCGAAAAGTGCCTTATCATTAACAATGAGTTATCCAACAAAAGGCGGATTTATGGATCAAGTGAAACAGCCTGATGATAACAATGACAACACGGCGATGCTTATTGCTGTGCAGCAGCAGTTAATCCAGACACAGCAAGACTTACTCAAGGCTCAGAAGCAAATCATCTCGCTTCAAAAGCAACTCAATAAGCAAACGCCAAAGAATCCTAGAGATAAAGATATTTTCTGGCATTTAGCCTCTGATGGATTGCTGTCAACGGAAGCTGCCAATTCCGGCGATCTCATCACGCTTAAGCAGTTCTACGAGTGGAACGTCAATTTTGCCAAGAAGTACATTCGCCCCTATGTAAATCCAAAGGTGTACGGCGAATGTCTCAATCAGATGACGCGGGGTTTAGCTGCGCGT
Organism: Chloroflexota bacterium; assembly: GCA_040007395.1. Taxonomy (GTDB): domain Bacteria; phylum Chloroflexota; class Anaerolineae; order Aggregatilineales; family UBA2796; genus DATGFK01. The sequence goes on along the minus strand of JBDTVG010000283.1, from coordinate 21,385 downwards.
ATCTCAGCGCTGGAAACTCAAGCGGAATTGGGATTACGGGGCAACGGACATTCACGCAATGGGAACTCTACGTCTGTTCGCTAGACCAAAGTTGTAAATTCAACTCAGATCAACGGGAATGAGTCTCTTACAAATTGTACTAAACTGAAATTGGTAGCCGTAGATGGCAACCGTTAGTTAACTGATGTGATAATTTGGTCACTGAAAAACGCTTGCTGTCAGACAAGACTAAAAAAAGCTAAACCTGATAACTAAACAAAAAAGGGGCGACCTCATTACACGAGATCGCCCCTGTTGCTATCGGAGAATTAGCGTTACTTGGCGGGAGTCGCCATTGCTTCTGGGGTAGCGGGCTGACCCTTACCCAACTTCTTGCCGCCTTTTTGGGTCGTGGCGCGGATTGGGCCGGGCGTGTTCATTAGTTTAGTAAAGCTGTCCGGCAGCCCTGCGATAATGGTTTTGGCTTCGTCGGCGTTGGCCTTGCCATTCGTCACCAGTTGGTTGATGCGCTTGGTCGCTTGATCAACCGCAGCGGAAACGATCTTGGCAGGGTCGGCCTGATGTTCGGTGGCGATCTGGCTCAGCGTCTTGCCATCGCGCATTTCCTTGAGCAGGTCACGTGCTTTGAGTTTCGTCTCTGTGGCAGTTTCTTTGAGCAGCAGGGTGTAACCTGTCGCCTTGACCAGACGTTCCAGCCGCGTTTGGACGGTTGGATATTGGCGCGTCAAGAGACGATCCAATGCGGTATCTAGCCTTGACAGCAGCTTGTCCGCTTGAGCCTGAGTCAACTTCTTGTCGGCAACAGCTTTGTTGGCCTCGTCGGTGAGGGTTGCTGTGGCATCGGCTTTTACGGCGGCAACGGTTGCCCCGTGTGCCGTGATCACGTCGGTCAGGGTTTTGCCCCCCACTTCTTTACGCAGCGTTGCCTGATCGAGCTTGGTTTCCTTGAGAACTGCGTCTGTCACAGCCTTCGTCACGGCTAAAACGACCCGTCTAGCTCCGGTTTGATTGTCGGTGCTTTCGTCAGCACGAACGACTGTTGCCCCGAAAACGGCAGCAGCGAGTACTGCCACCAGTGCAATACTGATGAGTTTTGTCCAGCGTGTCATCTGAATCTCCGTCCATTGTCATTACATTGTTTGGGTATCAGCATCAGTATCGGCTGGAATTGTAAATTAAGTATTATCTAACAATAGATGTTGGGTAAAAATTTTTCAGAACTTTAGATCGTAATGTAAAACGTAATGTTCCAGCGCTATTGTATATGTAACGTGGTTTTGTAGACACATTGCTCCACCATCAACTTTTCAACCTGATCCATCGCACATCCATCACCGCCACACCACGTTGTCATCATCAAAACCGGACTTAAAGTCCGGTTTTTGCTTTCCAAGAATATACAATGGTACAGCTCTCCCCCTAAATCTCTCTCCACTGCGTAGCGAGGGACTTCAAAACATTCGCTTTTGCTCCCCTCGCCCTGCGGGAGAGGGGTTGGGGGTGAGGGCTATCTTACATAATCGTAGGCTATCGTTAGGGTAGACCCTTGATAAGAATATCGATCAGTTGATTGAAGGTGTCATCGGTATCCAACGCCATCGCAAATCCCCCGGCAATTTCCAGATCGACAAAGCCATGCATCATACTGCGGAAGATGCGTACCATGTGCAGCGCCCTATCGCTTTCCAGATCGTAAGCTGCGAGAACATCCAGTATCACATTGAGGAGTTCTGCGCTGGCCTCTGCGAGATCGGTTTCCTCTTCGCTAGGCGCACGCAGCAAAGTTCTATATAGACCGGGGTGGGTCAATGCAAAACTTCGATAGACGACTGCCATCGCCCGGATCGCGTCGGCTTTGGCTTTCCCGGTAGCGGCACGGCGCAGTGCTTCGGTCAGTTGGTGGACTCCATATAAGGCCATGCCGCGCTGTAAACCTGCCAAGCCAGAGACATGGTTGTACAGCGAAGGGATGCGTATACCTAACTGCGCCGCCACACTTGCTAACGTGACACTTTCCAGCCCTTGTTTGTCGGCAAGTTCAACGGCAGCATGGATCACAGCCTCATGGTTAAGTCCACGTTTCGGCGGCATAAAAGATTACTTCCCTATCTTTTGTTCGGCTTCTGCAATAGCGCGTTTCATATCAGCAATCGGATTATCCAGTGCCTTCCCGTGACCAACCGCTAATCGCTTCGGCGCGAGATCGCACAGATTCTTGGCAGTGGCTAAAGCGGTTGGCCTGTGCCAATAAGCCATTGCCATAAACGGAAATAATAACCTGAACACGCCAGCAGTTGAAATTCCGGCTTGGGTAGTATACGCATCACCCGCAATCAGCGTCCCGTCGCGATGATCCAGAAATGAGATATGTCCCGGTGTGTGTCCCGGTGAGGCGACGACTTCCAGCGACCCAACCCGATCACCGGGTTTCAGCAGCCGATCCGGTTTGGTGGTGCAGACCTGATAGCTACCGCGCAGTTTGAATTGAGGCTCATCAGGATCGAGGCTCATATCGCCTGCCATAAAGCGTGCGTCACGCGCACTCATCACCACCTCAACATCGGGTAGTAGACTATGTAGTTTATCCAACGAGCCGACGTGATCGCCATGATCATGCGTTAGGGCAATGCGGCGAATGGGCGTACCGAGTTTTTGCGCGGCCTCGATGATGCTTTCTGCGCTGCCAGCCAAGTCTGTATCAATCAGGGTGAATCCATCGTCTTCGCGCACTAGCTGGCAGTTAAAGGCCACCAGACGGGTTAATTGGAATAGATATTTGCTGTAGCTTGTTGTGTTCATCGTCCCCTCATTTAACTAATATAGTTAGACTATAAACTAATTATATTAGTTTGTCAAGCAAGAAAAATGCGATTGGAATCCGCAGTAAGTGTGCAGAGTCAAAATTTCACTACCCCTTGACTTAGAGTCGACTCTAAGATGTAGACTATCAAACATGGACACAATACAAGTAGCACTCACCATTCAGGAAGCGGCAGAGAAAACAGGGCTGACCGTTCATACCCTGCGGTATTACGAACGGATTGGCTTGTTGATGCCGATTGGACGGGCTGCGAATGGACATCGGCGCTATTCCCAGCAAGACATTAATCTCATCCGAACGCTAAACCGTTGGCGGCAAACCGGGATGCCACTCGCTGATATTCAGCATTACGTGAAGCTAGTTCAGGAGGGTGATTCAACGGCAGGTCAACGACGGGCCATGTTGGAAGCGCATCGGCAAACCGTGGTGCAGCAGATGGAGGACCTGCAAGCCACGCTGGAATTGATCGACTACAAGATTCAGAACTACACTGATATTGAGCAAAAACAGGAGATGGTTTACGCATGAAAACACGTATTCTCGGTAACAGTGGTATCGCAGTCTCGGCTATCGGTTTGGGCTGCATGGGTATGTCCGATTTCTACGGCAAGTCGGATGATGTCGCGTCCTTGGCGCTGCTCGAAAAAGCGGTTGAATTGGGCGTAAACTTTTGGGACACCGCCGATATGTATGGTACGGGTCACAATGAGATGTTGATCTCCCAAGTGCTGCGTCAGCACCGTGACGAGATCACTATTGCCACAAAGTTCGGCAATATGCGCCGGATTGATGGCGCACATTTGGGTATTAATGGCTCCCCAGACTACGCTAAAGCGGCGTGCGAGATGAGCCTGAAACGTCTCGGCGTTGACCACATTGACCTGTATTATCAGCATCGTGTTGACCCCACCGTGCCGATTGAAGACACTGTTGGCGCGATGGCAGAACTGGTTAAGGCGGGCAAGGTACGCTTCCTTGGTCTGTCGGAAGCGTCAGCACAAACTATTCGTAGAGCATACGCGGTACATCCGATTACGGCGCTGCAAACGGAATATTCGCTGTGGACGCGCGATCCCGAAGGCGAAATTCTGGATACGTGTTGCGAGTTAAACATTGCGTTTGTAGCGTATAGTCCTCTGGGACGTGGCTTCCTGACCGGGCAAGTGACCCAGCTTGATGAGCTAGAAGCGAATGACTTCCGCCGCAGCAATCCTCGTTGGCAGGAAGAAAACCTCCAACAAAATCTAGCGTTGGTCGATAAGATCAAGGAAATTGCCGCCGCGAAAGGCTGCACCCCGGCGCAGTTGGCGCTGGCATGGGTGTTGGCGCAAGGCGAGAACATCATTCCGATCCCCGGTACGCGCCGCGAGAAGTATCTGCGCGACAACATTGGGGCGGTGGATGTGACCCTGACCGCCGATGATTTGGCGCATATCAACGCGGCGTTGCCCGCTGGCGCGGCGGCTGGGACTCGCTACCATGAAACGATGATGGGTCGGGTGAACAATTAACTCACCTTACGCAGAAGGTGTTTTTATGCAGTGTCGCCCTCACCCTAAATCCCTCTCCCGAAGGAGAGGGACTTTCCAGACAGGTATTTCGCTCCCCTCGCCCTGCGGGAGAGGGGCTGGGGGCGAGGGCAATCGTGCGTAAACGGTATTGAAGCCAATAGAGAATAAACGGAAAATGATCATGGGAATGCTAGACGGCAAAGTTGCAATCGTCACTGGCGCGGGGCGCGGCATAGGGCGAGCCATCGCAGAAGCGTATCTCCGAGAAGGTGCCTCAGTGACGGTGACAGCGGCACGCGAACAAGCTGAACTCGATTCCCTGACGCAGCACGGTTGGCCTGAACGCCTGCTACCCCTGCTCGCCGATGTGACCGACCCGCAAGCCTGTGAGCAGGTTGTCGAACAGACCATCCAACGCTTTGGGCAGATTGATATTCTCGTGAATAATGCTGGTCGGGGGATGAAGTACGCTAATTCATCGTTTATGACTGCGCCGTCTGGCTTTTGGGAAATAGACCCTTCGACATGGCGCATGATCATTGACACCAATGTCAATGGCCCGTTCTACATGACCCGCGCCGTCGTGACCCACCTGCTAGCTCAGCAGCGTACAGGCAGTATTGTCAATATCAGTGCGAACTACGAAACGATGAAACGGCGCGGTTTCTCTCCGTATGGCCCCTCGAAGGCGGCCTTGGAGGCGGCCTCTGCCATCTGGGCGCAGGATCTCGCCGCCTCTGGTATTCGGGTGAATATTCTGCTACCGGGGGGCGCAACCAACACGGGGATGCTCCCTGCTGACGCTTCCGAAACCATGCGAGCCAACATGCTCCAACCAGAGATTATGCAGGCTCCGGCGGTGTTTCTTGCGTCTGACGCATCAGTCGGGGTAACTGGTCATCGACTCATTGCCGCAGAATGGAATATCGCACATCCGCTGGGAACAGCGATTGCCGAGGGGATCGGGTAAGTTACCCTATCTTTTTAGTCGCGAATCACACGCGGATGGTATGAGGGGCAAAAATCAGGGGAGACTACACTGTGTCTCCCCTGATGAAATATGCTTGAAGGGGTGGTCTGTGTGCCGTCCCGTTGTCCCAACTGTAGCTGATTTAGCTCACCACAGGGAAAGTCTGATTGGCACAAGTTGGATTGAGCGTTACAAAGGTGGCACTGACCCAGCCCTGAGTGCTAACCCCCGCATCGGTATACATCACCCGCCACCATGTTTTATCGGCATTGCTGCCCGTCACATTGAGCAGCGACCCCGCGAACACGCGCCCGATGGCCTGCTGCTTGGTGGACGGATCGGCACGGAGACTAAGTACAGTGTTGGCAGTCGCGCTGCACACAGTCTGTGCCGTGTCAGCCGTATACGTACTGGTATACTGAATCTGCGTAGGCATCGCCATTGGTGTGCTTGTCGCCATTGGAGTCAAGGTGGCGAGGGGCGTGGCGGTATTCGTCGGACGCGGTGTAGGACTTGGCGTGGCGGTGATCGCTGCCGCTATCCGATTGACACGTGGCCCTGCCGCTGCTGCTGCCGCCGCACTCGACGGCTGACCGGGGATAATCGGGATGAGCAGGGCGGCAATCACGACAAAGAACCCCGCTGCCAGATTGAGCAGTCCGCGCGAATTGGCGAGTGTAAAGCCTGTGCGCCGCCGTTCAAAGAAATACAGTACCAGCCCCAAGACGATGATTATTCCGCCACCCAATGCGGCTAAGTTCAAGCCGGCTTGATCCTGTTGTATCGCAGCAAACCGATTGGCGTTGGGGTTGTTAGCGCCACCGGGTACCGCTGGAACGTTAGAGGCCGGATTTCCACTACTTTGATCGGTAGTCCCATTCGATCCATTCGATCCGTTGGTTCCATTGGTTCCGCTGCCATTTTGCCCATTTACCGCACCTGCGCCGCTGGAATCGCCCGTTGTCTGAGTCGGGCGAGTGCGACGACCGGGTGTACCCGTCACGGCTTGCGTCGCACTCGGATCTGACGCACCAGCCGATGAGTCGGCACTTTGTCCACTACCGTCGGCTGCGCCACTGGAATCGCTCGCTGCCTGAGTCGGACGAATGCGGCGGCGGGGCGTAGCGGCCTCGGTGCTATCGGCTTGGGCGCTATCGGCTTGAGCGCTGTCTGGGGCAACGGTACTTTTGGCATCGCTGACAAGGATAGCTGGGGCGTTGGCAGCAGCGCCGTCTGCGGCTGGGGTCGCGACCTCGGCAGCCCCAGTATCAGCGACAACCGTCGGAGTGGGCCGCCCACCTGCAAATGTGCCGGGACGAGTAGCCCGATTGGTTAGGGCGGCGCTGGCGGTGGCGGTCTGGACTGCGCCCACCGTGATCAGTGTGCAGGCGACTAGCACCAGCCCAACGGTAAACCAGCCCACCTTGAGATTCCCCCGTGCGACACGGATCACGCCGTACACGATATTGACCAAGAGTAAGGCAAGGCCACCTACGACCAACAAAATGGTCGGGTTAGGTGTTGCCAGTGTGTTCAGAAGATTCATGCAAACTGCTCCTTGAGGGCAAGTACGTTATGCCTTACCTGTAATTCCCAGTGACCAACAATTCCGTGCATCGTATGACAATCTACACTCATTGTAGAAGTGTCGGCAAGCGGCGTAAATCGGACATCCGGCGAGTCTTGCCCTGCATCAACAGCATAGGCCGCGACTGCCGAACAGGGCGGCAGTCGGCCTATACGATAGACTAGTATCGGCACTACTCCGTTCGCAGCGCCGCAATCGGACTGAGCGCGGCGGCACGGCTTGCCGGATACAACCCAAAGAAAACCCCGATGATCGTCACGATGCCGACGGCAAGGATAACGCTGGCAAAACTGATCGACGGCTGCAACCCACTAACCAGCGATCCCAGTAAGGAGATCACGCCAAAGGACAGGAGTAGACCAGCGAAGCCCCCGACAAAACACAGCACAATCGATTCGGTCAGGAATTGAGTCAGAATATCCCTGAACTTCGCGCCAACCGCTTTTCGCAAGCCAATCTCACGGGTGCGCTCCGTGACGGTGACGAGCATGATATTCATGACCCCGATACCGCCGACCACCAAACTAATCCCGCCGACCACCGCTAGAAACGCCGTCAGGGCGCTGATGATCGAACTCAGGCTGGCAAGCGTATCTTGCGAGTTGGACACGTTGAAGTCGTTGTCGTCTGTTGGCTTGAGTTTGTGGGCGACGCGCAAGGTACTGGTTACGCCGTCGGTGATGTCTGGGATCAAGCTGGTTTCCGCGACCTTGAGATAGATCGTGCTGACTGGCAAGTCGCCAGAGACATTGCGTCCAGTGGCTAGCTTGGCTTGTGCCGTCGAGATCGGGACGAGGATCATATCGTCCTGATCAGCACCCAGACCGCTGCTGCCTGCTGTTTGCATCGTACCGATAATTTTGAAGGGTACAGCGCCGAGCTTAATGGTTTGCCCGATGGGATCTTCCCCATTGGTAAACAGGGTTTGGACGGTAGTTTGACCTAACACGGCAACCCGATCAGCGGTGGCATCGTCATTGCTGTCAAAGAGCCGCCCCGCGTCAACCGTGCGATTCTGAATATCGAAATACTGGCTCGTGGTGCCTGTGATTTGCGTATTGGTGGTGTTGGCGGCAAACTCCGTCGTGGCACGCACCGAAAGCACTGGCACCACCGCCTGAACGCCGGAAACGTTATTCGGGTTTTGCAGGAGCGCTACGTCGCGCATCCCCAATTTGACCCCTGAACTATCACCGCGCCCACCAAAGCCGCCGCCATTGCTACCCCTGACCGTGATCAGGTCTGCGCCAGCTCCCAAGAATTGACGGTTGATGTAGCTCTGGGCGGCGTTACCGAGCGACACCAGCACAATAACCGCTGCAATGCCGATCCCGATACCAATAGTGGTTAGTATGGCGCGTAGTTTGTTGGCAAACAACGCCGTAAAAGCGATACGAACATTCTCAGCTAGGTTACTCATAGCGCAATGCCTCGATTGGCTTCAGCACAGCGGCACGGCTGGCAGGATACAGGCCAAAGAACACCCCAATCAGCGTACTCACGCCGACTGCCAAAAAGATCGAAGAGACGGACACGGATATTTTGAGGGTCGGTAACAGCGTCCCGCCAATGAGGGCGACAGCAATCCCTACCGCGACACCCAGCAGTCCGCCGATTAGGCACAGCGTGACGCTCTCGATCAGAAATTGCAGCAGCAGGTCGGGGTACTTCGCGCCGACAGCTTTCCGCAAACCGATCTCGCGTGTGCGTTCGGTCACGGACACGAGCATGATGTTCATCACACCGATGCCGCCGACCAGCAAGCTAATCCCGGCGATCATGCCCAAGAACAGGGTCAATAGATTCAGCACCGAATCAACGGTATTGAGGATGGCTCCCTGCGTAAAGACGCGGAAATCTTCCTCACCGACATACTGCACCTGATGGCGGGTGGACAGCAGCGTCGTAATCTCGGTCTGGACTTGAGGAAGTGTTTGCTGGCTGGTTGCTTTCAGCAAAATTTGTGAAACACGATACTCGCCTGTCGAAGTCCGGGTACTGGCAGCATCGCCCAACCGGGTCAGCGCCGTCGTGATCGGGACAATGAAGTTCTGATCCTGAAAGCCGTTTCCGCCACCTTTCGCCGTCAACACACCTACTACCGTAAAGACGTTGCTGTTGACGCGAACAGGCTGTCCAAGCGGATCGATACCGCCCGGAAAGAGTTTGAGGACAGTGGCAGGCCCTAATACCGCGACCATCGTCGAGGTATTGATGTCATTCGCCGTCAGGAAACGGCCTGAGCTAACCGCGTAATCCCGCACCGCCTCAAAGGAGGGCATAGTGCCTGTAACCTCTTGCGAGACGCTCTTGTCGTTGGCAACCAACGTCACGTTTACATTGAAAACGGGCGCGGCGACTTGGACTTCAGAAACATTTTGCGGGTCGGAAATCGCCTGAAAATCGCCCATCGTCAGTGGCTGGGGTTTGATCAGCTTGGCGTTGGGACCGCTGGGCGTAGTTGCCGAAATAAACAGCGTGGTTGCCCCAATGCCCTGAAATTGACTAACCACGAAGTTCTGATAGCTTTGCCCAAAGCTGACCAGCGCCACCACAGCCGCCACACCGATCACGATCCCTAGAATCGTGAGCAGTGAGCGCAGTCGGTTGCGGATTAGTGCCGAAAAGGCCAGACGCAACAGTTCAAATAGGCTCATTAGGCGTATTGCTCCTTTGTCCCAGAATAGGTCTCTTTGAACATCGCCTCAAGCTCTGGGTCTTCGGCGGGGCGTTCGGTTGTCGCTGCATCGTAGGGATTCGGAACACGCCGATCCGTCACGATCTCGCCGTCACGCAGCATCACGATCCGATCCGTGTGACGCGCTACAAACGAGTCGTGGGTCACAAAGACAATGGTCATCTTCCGTTCGCGGTTCAACTGCTGGAAAATCTTCAAGACTTCCTGACCGCTATGCGAGTCCAGAGCGCCCGTTGGTTCGTCGCCCAACACAATCGCCGGATTAGTGACTATCGCACGGGCAATGGCGACACGCTGCTGCTGCCCGCCGGATAGCTCTCTGGGCAAGTGATGGATACGTTCGGCTAACCCCACTGATTCCAACGCTTCTTTGGCTAGCTTGGAGCGATTCGGCGTGCCGGAATACAGCAGCGGTAACTCCACCTGACGGATCGCGGGCGTGCGGGCGAGCAAGTTAAAGCTCTGGAAGACAAAGCCGATCTTCTTATTGCGGATGTCAGCCAGCTTGCTGTCGTTGAGTTTGGCGACATTCACGCCATCCAGAAAATACTCGCCGGAAGTGGGCTGGTCGAGCGCACCGAGGATTTGCAGCATGGTACTCTTACCGCTGCCCGATGGCCCCATGATGCTGACAAATTCGCCCTCATAAATTTTCAGTGAAACGCCGCGTAACGCATTGACTTCAACATCGCCCATCTTATAGACTTTGGTGATGTTGCGAATGTCGATGACTGCTTTCCGATTGTCAGTCGAGCCATGATCGTCTACTGAAAATGGTTCGGTCATTGGCTCGTCAAGTGTGGTTTCGATTGCTGCACCCATAATTTTGTGTGTACCCCTTGCTCGTGCGCTTTATATTGCCTTTTGAAATTCCTTGACCCCACCCTAAATCCCTCCCCGCAAGCGAGGAGGGACTTTTCCTTCTGACTCCCTTTCCTTGCTTGCGGGGAAAGGGTTGGGGATAGGGGTTAGCTTTTGCTTATCCGCCCGCCAACCGCCGGAGTGGATTACCGCCGGGGCCACCACCCGCACCGCCGCCAGTACCGCCACCTGTGGTTGGAGTTGTGACGACATCCCCAGCCTTCACGCCGGACTTAACCTCGGTATAGGTATCGTTCGCCGTGCCTAGCTTGAGTTCGACTTCCTTGAACGCGCCATCCGGCTGGCGTACTGTGGCATACGCCTTATTCTTGGTGCGGTCAATGCGGATAAAGCGGTTGGGCAGCCGTACCACATTGCTAGCATTGCTCGTCACAATGGCGGCTGTCGTACTCATGGTGGAGATTAGCGGCTGACCCGCCGGATCGATCTGAATGTGTACAGTGTAGGTTACGGGCGTGCCAGTATTCGCGGTATCCGCGATCTGCGCGACCTTACCTTTTACAACGGTAGTTCCTAATGCCTGAAAGTGCAGGTTTACCGGCTGATTCACCTGAATTTTGGCGATGTCCAGTTCGGCAATCGGCAGATCGACATAGAAGCTGCTGACATCCACTAGCACAATGGCAGCCGTTGCCGGGGCATCTTGCCCGACACTTAGATTAATCTGGGCGACCAAGCCGTCGAACGGCGCAACCAAGTTGCTGTTCTCAACGGCTTGTTGAGCCTGAACGACTGCCGCCTGTGCTGAAGCCACGTTGGCCTGTGCCTGCTTAATGTCGTCAACGTTGGCTCCGTCAGTCAGCGTTTGCAAGCTGGCTTGGGCTGAGGTCAACGACGCTTGCGCCGAGGCGATGCCGCCTACCGCTGCCCCACCTGATTGGAGCGAGTTGAGTTGATCTTGGGCGATTTGTACGCCGAAATCGGCGGAGCTAATCGATTTATCGTTCTGGTCGTTAGAGGGGAACGAATTGACGGCAGGGCCTTTAGCGTTGGCCTTCTTCTGATTGTTGATGTCGCGGTTAAGCTGAGCTTGCCAGAGTTGGTTTTTGGCCTGCTCGACGCTCAATTGAGAACCTTTGACCTGAATGGCGCTTGGCCCGGTGCTTTGGGCTTCGCTCAACTGAGCCTGTGCCAGTGCGACTTGCGCTTGAGCGACATCAATATCCACCTGACGTGGCTTTGCCATCAGCTTGTCGAGCGCCAACTGCTGATTGTGGGCTGTCAATTGTGCCGTCATCACAGCGTTGGTCGCGGCCTGACTATCGATAGTGGCGAGAGTCTGCCCTTTCAGGACGTGATCGCCCGTCTTGACACTAATGCTGGTGACTTTGCCAACGGTGGTGAAAGCCAGCGGGACGTTCTGATTGGCCTGAATGGTGCCCGTCGCATTGACGGCAATGGCTACGTCGCCCTGATCTACCGTTGCGGTTTCTCGTGTGGCTGCTGCGCCCGCTGCTTTGGCGGTGTTCGGTGTGTTTAGCAGCTTAATTGCAGCAGCAATGCAGATCAGGACTGCGCCTAGAATGAGAACGGTTCGTAAGGTCTTAAACATGTGATACCTCGACTCCTTGGTTGCGCCTAGCCCTGCGCCGGTGCTTGCTGCTGTTGCGATCCCTGTGATCCTTGCGATCCTTGCTGGGTCGATGCTGCCACCAACGCAACGGTATCGCCGGGGTTTAGCCCTTCGATAATTTCGGTGTAGTCCGCGCCTGCCAGACCAAGTTTGATCGGGACGGCGGTTACGCCCGTGCCATCGGGATTGACCACATTCACTGTCGTTTGCCCCGTCGTGCGATTGGACTTCAAGTAGTTATTCGGCACGCGCAGCACGTTATCGACTTCTTTCACGTTAATCGTTGCATTGGCAGTCATGCCCGCACGGATCGTCTGTGTCATCTTATCGAGCGTGATGTGGACAGGATAGGTGATCACGGCGGCGGTTGAATCGGCAATGGGATAAATGCGATCCACCTTGCCCTTAATATCGACACCGGGCAGGGCATCCACCGTTAGATCGATCTTCTGACCGGGGGCAATTTGCGTAATATCGCTTTCATCGACGTTGATATTGGCATACAGCGTATTCAGATCGGTCAGGATCATGGCGGTTCCTGAAGCAGGTTGACCGACTTTGGCGGTGATCTGGTTCACTACGCCTGCGTAAGGAGCCGTCAGAACTGTCTTGGCAAGAGTCTGTTTCGCCTGATCCAGTTGAAACTGTGCCGTGACGACATTCTGTTGCGCCAGATCAATATCGCTTTGCGTGGGGCCAGCTTTCGTCTGCGCGAGTTTCGCCTGTGACAGCGCGATATTGGCTTGCGCCGACTTTAGCGATGAGCCTTGCTGCGCCGACTGCAAACTTAGTTGGGCATTAGCAAGGTTAAAGCTAGCTTGGCCTGCTTGAGCCTGTGCTAGTTTGTAGTTCGGGTCATCGGTGCCATATTGACCGCCTGCGCCCTTCATCAATTTCGTCGCATAGTCGAAATCACTCTGAGCCTGTTGTATCTTGGCTTGACCTGCGGCGAGATCCGCCGCCGTGACCGATGAGGCTTTGCTCTGATATGAGCCTTCTGCTGCTTTGACATCGGCTTCTGCGACGGCAATCGTGTTGGCATCGACGGGTTGCAGTACTTTGTTCAAGGCGCTTTGGGCAGCTTGCAGATTTAACTCGGCCTGCTTGACTGCCGACTGCTGGCTGCTATCATCGACGCTGGCGAGTGTTTGTCCTGCATCGACCTTCTGGCCTTCCTTGACAAGAATCTGGCGGACAATGCCCGTGGTGTCGAACGTCAGGCTAGAGGCTTGGGTCGCTACAATGCTGCCCGTCGCGCTGACGGTCAAGACGACATTGCCCTTGTCAATGGTCACCCGATTGGTGATGGTGGTCGCGTTCCGTGCTGCCGCGCCTTGCCCGCTTTGGGCGGTACTGGCTTGCACTTGCGGTTGGAGAATGACGAACGCAGCGACAATCGCCGCTATCACGATTACCACTCCGATAAAATTGGCTAACCCTTTGAGTAGACTACCCATTCATTCCCTCCCATGTAACTTAAGTCACATGAAAATTCCATGTCGAGTCGGATTTACTGGGAACATTGTAGGCTTATCGGCAGGTGGCGTATATCGGACGTGAGAGGAGTTTTGGCGTACCGCTATGGGACAGGCCATCACCAATCAGGAGATGGGGGACTTCCCTGTCCGGTTGACCAGTGGTGACGTATGTAGGTTAGGCAGTGCAGCATGGACAACTTGCCGCAGCGTGTCAACAATTTGGGGGACGTTGGCGTTTTTGGGCAGTGAAGTAACCGCTCCGGCGTTCAAGATAGTGTCGATCTCCGACTGAGCCTCAAAGCTCGTAATGGCGATAACTTGTATGTGGGGGAAACGTTCTCGAATCAGGTGGATCATCTGGACGACATCGATATGACGCAATCCCACATCCAACAGGACAACATCGGGATGCAGCCGTTCACATTGTTGCAACGTATCCTGACCGTCACGCGATTCACCCACCCACTCAAAATCGGGGAAGGCAGTCAAGACTTGACTTAAACCAAGCTGCATGGCCTCAGAATCATCGATCACCAGCACCCTGATCGTTTTTTCGGCGGGCATCATTCCTGCTTTAACGGATTATTAACCTCTAATGCTCATCCTAGCAGAAAACGAAGCGGGATTAAATCAGTGTTCCGTAGAGATTTTGTTCTATGCCGCTGGCTAGTAGCTAGGCTGGTCAATTGACTAGGGGCTGTTTCAACACCGGAATAGATGACATCCGCCGCCAGAGTTCATGCCATTTGTCATTATCTTTGCGCTGATCGCTGCGGTAGCATTAACCTCATGTATTTGCCCTCAGAATCTATGGGGGTGCAGTCATCCCCGCCAATATAGAGGATGACAAACATGATGCTCTCCAAACATCCTTCGATTGGTTTATGCCCTGCACACTACACCGCACCCCTCATTCCAAGTTAGGAGCAACAATGAAATATCAAGCGATTTTGAAATGGTTGATCCCATTGATTGGCTTGCTGGCGCTGGTCGCCGTTTCTATGGGATTATTCTACCAAACCCCCGGACAGCCGTATGCGTACACAAATCATAGAGGCGAAACGGTCATGATCAACGGGCATGGCCTGTACTACTGGGATACCGTTAGTTCGGCGGCGCAGATGAAGGGTAACGACCTGATCACGTTAGCCATAGGGCTGCCGCTGTTGGTACTTTCCTGCTGGCTGGCCTTCCGAGCCTCTTTGCGCGGACGCTTACTGTTGACTGGAACACTGGGCTTTTTCCTCTACACCTACCTTTCCATGTCGATGTTGGCAGCTTACAACTCATTATTCCTAATTTACGTGGCGTTGTTCAGCCTAAGTCTGTTCGCGTTTATCCTGAGTCTGCTGTCCTTCAACTTGGCAGAACTCCCTAGTCATTTCTCCGCGCAGCTACCGCGCAAATGGATCGCCGGGTTGCTATTTGTGGTGGCGGGATTTTTGTTGCTGGCGTGGATTGGGCGGATTGTGCCGCCGCTGTTCCAAAACCAAACCCCTGCCCTTGAGAACACGACGACACTTGTCATTCAGGCAATGGATCTGGCGTTAATTGTCCCGTTGGCAATCTTGTCGGGTATCCTGCTGCTGCGCGGCAGCGCGTGGGGCTATTTGTTGGCTTCAGTATTTGTGCTGAAGGCGATCACATTGGGGTTAGCGGTCAGTGCAATGGGTATCAATATGGCGCTGGCTGGGGTTCCAGACAGCTTGGGCTTCTTGGTTCCATTCTTACTGATTACGCTGCTTAACTTAGGCGCGGCGGTGCTGATGCTTAAAAATGTGGATGACCGCCAAACTGTCCTCCTGCCGATTTAGGATCGTCTCCGAAGTCGGCCTCAATCAACCGAAACAAAGTTTACTGAAAACTAAGGAAGTGGAAAAACAATGACCAGCCAAGCGGGTTTGTGGATTGACCATCGGCAGGCAGTGATCGTGCTGCTTGAAGACAAAAGCGAAACCATAAAACGAATCGAGTCCGACATGGAGAAACATGTCCGCTATTCTGGGGCTTCCGATACTCAGGCCGCCGATGGACACAATGATGCGGCGGAAGATATTCGAGACAGACGCTTTGATAACCACCTTAACACATACTATGACGAGGTTATCGCTGCCCTGCACGAGGTTGAGTCGATTCTGATTATGGGGCCGGGTGAGGCCAAGGGCGAACTTCAAAAACGCCTAGAGGGTCACGAAGCCAGTCGGCATGTCGTAGCCGTTGAAACCGCCGACAAAATGACCGATGGTCAGATTGTGGCACAAGTCAAACACCACTTTCACGTCTAGCGCTTCATCGAACGAAAGCGGTCAGTTCCAAGATTGTGAGGCATATGATGACAGCACGCTTTTGGATTTTCTGGATCAAGATGCTGCATACGTTGGTGTTTATTGTAGAGAGCATGGCAATCCTATACATTCTCTACAGCGGCGTGTTCAATGTGCGTGGGCCAGCAGTCGTGATCGCCATCATCGTCGTTTTGGCGGAAGTCATTGTCTTTGTGGCGAACGGGACGCGCTGTCCATTGACCAAATTGACCCGTCAGTTGGGCGATGCGACGGGCGATGATTTTATCGCTGACATCTTTTTGCCGGAGGGCTTCGCACGGCAGATCCCCTTCATGTGCGGCGGGTTGGCGCTCATCGGTATAGTGCTGGTCGGGGCGCGGCTGTTGATGGGCTGAGGTCGAGATCATTCGACCAAGTGTTTTTCCAGCGCCAACGCAACGGCTTCGGTGCGGCTGCTCACTCCCAATTTGGCGAGGATGCTGCTGATATGAAACTTGACCGTCGAAAGGCTGATCGTGAGCCGATAGGCCATCTCAGGATTGCTCAAGCCTTTGATCAGCAGCGCCAGCAATTCTCGTTCGCGTTCGGTCAGGTGATATTCGGGTTCGGGCAGGCGGGCGGTTGCCGCGACTAAGGCTTGCATCACCGCTGGCGAAAGCGTCGATTGACCGTGATAGGCGGCTCGGACAGCTTCTGCCAGTTCGTCTACGCTGATGTTTTTGAGTACATAGCCAATCGCGCCGACCTGAATGCCTGACTTGATCAGATCCTCATCTTTGGAACTACTGAGCATCAGCACTTGAATCTGCGGATATTTCGCCCGGATTTGGCGTGTAGCTTCGATGCCGTCCATCTGCGGCATCAGCACATCCATCAGAATCACATCGGGCTGCAATGCGTCACACAGTTCGATGGCTTCAAGGCCGTCAGCGGCTTCGCCCACCAGTTCCATATCGGGGAAGGCTTGCAGAAACACCGCCAGCCCACGCCGCACCATATCGTGATCATCGACTAACATAATACGAATCGGCTTTGTGTCGATCTTATCTTTCAAGGTTCGATCTCCTCCACAGCAGCGTGAATAGGTTCGGCAGCGTGCCATGTGAAGCGCACTTCCGTGCCGCGCCCCGGCTGGCTGGCGATCTCCACCTGTGCGCCGACTTCCGCCGCCCGTTCGCGCATAATGTCCAAGCCAAAATGATCCGGTAAAGCGTGATCGTGGTTGAAGCCGCGCCCATCATCCTTGATCCGCATTTCGAGTTGACCCATGCCCCATTCAAGCTGAATCTGAACGTGCAGGGCGCGGGCATGTTTCGTCACGTTGTTCAGGGCTTCTTGAGCCACGCGATACACGGCGATCTGAACTTCCGGCGAAAGACTGCCTTCACCATCGAGAATTAGCGTGTAGTCGGCTTTGGTGCGGCCTCGCGCCGCATCCAATAGCTGATTGAGCAGTTCGGTTAGATCGGCGGTTTCAATGGCGGTGGGGCGCAACTCGTTCAAGAGAGTCCGCATTTCGGCTAACGCGCCACGCGTCAGGCGTGCCAGTTCCTCAAGATTTTTCTTGACCACCACCTCGCCGCGATCCCACAGCAGTGGCAGCGTTTGGGCGATCATCGTGGCAGAGAACAAGGTCTGGCTCACCGAGTCATGCAGTTCACGGGCTAACCGCTGGCGTTCCTGTGCGGCGGCAGTCTCCTGAAGTTTGTCTTCGGCCTGCTTGCGAAGGGTTATGTCTTGCGCTACGCCGAATACTTGCGTGACGCGGCCTTGTGTATCGCGGGCAAAAACGGTTTCGCGAGCATGAACCCAGATCCAGTGTCCGTCGTGGTGCTGGACACGATACGTTAACTCCAACTGCGGCCCGTCGGGTGCTTCGCGCATCCGTTCCTGGTGGGATTGATAGGCGGCGAGATCGTCGGGGTGGATCATGTGGGCTTGCAGGTCAGCGTCGGTAGCACGCATTTCGGCGGCATCATAGCCGATGAGCATGTTGGTTGACTGGTTGACGTAGATCGTATTCCCGCGCACCAGATCAGAGATATACAGCATATCGGGAACGGTGCTGACGATCTTTTCGTTGAAGCGTTGGCTGGCGGTAAGTTCGGCGGTGCGCTCCTGAATACGCCGTTCCAGATTGCTATTTAGCTCGGTTAACTGGGTATTGCGCGTATTCAGCGATACCAACAAGCGATCAATGGTGTGCGACAATACCGAGACTTCATCGGCACGCGCTGGCAGTCCGGGCGCGGTATCGTGGACATCGCCCGTTTTGATGTCGTGCGCCAGTGCGGCAATGCGAATCAGCGGGCGGGTGATCTGGATGGCGAGCCACCAACCAATGACCGAAAAGCTGGCGGCAAAAAATACGCCGATCCCTAGCAGTAAAAGCTGCAACTGGGTTACGCTTGCCAACGCCACATCCGCCTGTTCACGGATCAGCACGATCCAGTTCAGGCCGGAGTAGCCACGATAACCGCTGTCCTCGGAATAGCCTGTCAGATAAGCTTTGCTGCCATCCAACCACGTCTCTGTCACATAACCGGTTTGTCCTAGTCGGGCATTCTGGATGCTTTGCAAGGATAACTTGGGTAGGCTGTTCATGGCAAAGGCGCTGAAAAACGGCGGGCCAAGGATGACCGTGCCATCCGAAGCCAAAACAAAAACGTCAATCTGATGTGGTGAGGTAGTAGACAAGCCGTTTAGTTTGGCGTACTGCTGTTCGATGACTCTGGGCTGCTCACGCATAAACCGCGAATCGATGTAGGTTCCCAATACGCCCAGTAATTTGCCGTCGGGGGTTTTAATGGGCATGGCGATGTCGACAAAGCGCGTTGGCTCATTATCGATAGCGGGTAAAAGCTGGGCAATCTGTAGATTCTCGTGAATGTCGCCAATATAGGGCGTTTGTGAGTTTTGCGCTTGTTGGAACCAGTTCTCCGCTGCGACGCTCTGACCTTCCAAAACACCATCGGTACTGGCAATGACTGTCCCCGATGGATCAGCCCAGCCAATCCACGAGTAGAAGCGATACGAATCTTTCAGTTGGTCGAGCAGCGCCCGCACTTGGGGAGCGTTATCCCGCGAGCTATAGAGGTTGAGTTGCGAAGCGGTAATGCGGATCTCCCGCCAACGCTCGAACATGGTCTGATCCAGTTGCCCAACGACATTGGCGGATAGCTGTGCGAGCGTTTGCCCGATGCTGTGATCCAACTGCTGCCCAGTGATCTGCCCCGTAATAACGGTCAGGACAATCGAGAGGGTCAGCGTTAAGCCTGCCACAATAAGCGCAATGCGTATTCTTAAACTGTAGCGTGGGTTAAAGGTGCTTAAAGGCATACAACGAGCCTTCGTCTCAGCGATAGTGAATAGCTCATTGTAACCGTTTTCGGTGTCACACCCCGAAAATTTTACGGATTTCTCATATTGTGGCGGGCAATCAACCCTGAACAACCTGTCAAAATCTAATGATGGCAACGGACGAGGCAAGCATTGTCCCTACGAAACACCGTTTGAATGTTTGGCGGACAACGTGGGCATTGTCCCTACGAAACACCGTTTGAATGTTTGGCGGACGAGGCAAGCATTGTCCCTACAAGATACCGTTTGGATTTTTGGCGGACAACGCAAGCATTGCCCCTACGAAACACCGTTTGAATGTTTGCCGGACAATGTGGGCATTGCCCCTACAAGATACCCTGTAGGGACAGGGCTTGCCCTGTCCGGTATGGGCGAATTAATCTATAAGGGTCACGTTCGATTTTGAGTCAGTGCCGAAACAATATAAAATAAAGCGTATCCTTGCCCGCCCATTTTGAGAGCGCGACCCCATGCCCAAACCGATTACCGATAACATCCTGTTCTACGGCGACAACCTAGAAATCCTGCGCGAGTACATCCCCGACGAGAGCGTCGATCTGGTGTACCTCGATCCACCGTTCAATGCCGGACGGACGTTCAATATCCTGTTCCGCGACGAAAGCGGCAAGAACTCCGAAGCGCAGATCGCCGCCTTCGAGGATACGTGGACATGGGGGCCAACCGCCGAGGCCACCTATCATGAACTGGTGACACAAACAGGCGGTCAGGTTGGAACGATGATCGGTGCAATGCGGCAGTTTGTCGGAGCTAATGCAATGATGGCTTACTTGGTGATGATGACTATTCGGCTTGTGGAACTTCAACGTGTACTTAAATCGACAGGTGGCTTATATCTGCACTGTGATCCAGTAGCAAGCCATTATCTGAAAATAATTCTTGATACTATTTTTGGCCCTGATCAGTTTCGCAATGAAATTATCTGGAAACGGACTGGCGCTCACAGTGATGCGAAGCAAGGCAATATTGTCCATATGGGACGTATTCACGATGTTATTTTATTTTATACGAAAACAAATGCGGCTAGAAGAAATGAAATTTACCAGCCTTATAATGCAGAATACGAAAGAAAAGCTTATCGACATGTTGATACAGACGGTAGAAGATACCGACTTGATAACCTTACAGGGCCAGGTGGCGCAGCCAAAGGCAATCCACAGTACGAATTCTTAGGAGTTACTCGCTATTGGCGTTATACACGCGAAAAAATGCAGGGACTCTATGAACAGGGGCGCATTATTCAGACTAAACCCGGTGGAGTACCCGCTTATAAGCGCTATCTTGATGAAATGCTTGGAGTCCCACTGCAAGATACTTGGGACGATATAAGTCCAATAGGCGCACAAGCCGCCGAACGTCTTGGCTATCCTACACAAAAGCCGCTGTCACTTTTGAAGCGTATCATTCAAACAAGCAGCAATCCCGGTGATGTCGTCCTCGATCCGTTTTGCGGTTGCGGCACGGCGATTGATGCTGCCATCGAACTGGATCGCAAGTGGATCGGTATCGATATTACGCATCTGGCGATTGCCCTGATCAAGAATCGCCTGCGGAGATTTTCCAACGAACTGAACTACAAGGTGGTCGGTGAGCCAGAGGATCTCGGCGCGGCGCGGCAGCTTGCCCAAGACGAACGCTACCAGTTCCAATGGTGGGCGCTGTCGCTGGTCAAGGCGCGGCCTTTGGGCGGCGAAGCGGGCAGCAAGCAGGGCAAAAAGGGCAGCGATAAGGGGATCGATGGGGTGATCAATTTCATCGATGACAGCACGGGCAAGCCCAAACGGATTCTCGTGCAGGTCAAAAGTGGACACGTCAAAAGCGGCGATATTCGCGATCTGGTCGGGACGGTGCAGCGCGAGAACGCGGCACTCGGTGTGTTTATCACGCTGGAAGAACCGAGTCGCGATATGACCAAAGAAGCCGTGACCGCCGGGTTCTATACGTCGCCGTTCACAAATGTCAACTACCCGAAGATCCAGATTTTGACCATCGCGCAGTTGTTAGCGGGATCACAAGTCCAGATGCCAAGCGAACGCGGAACCTTCAAAGAAGCCCCACGAGTCAAGGGTGAGGGAGCCGCACAACCGCCGCTGTTGTAGTTGACCCCTAACCCCCCAACCCCTTCCCCCGCAAGCGATGGAAGGGGAGCCACATACGTCTTAAGTCCCTCCTCGCGTGCGGGGAGGGATTTAGGGTGGGGT
>JBDTVG010000282.1:0-9025 GCA_040007395.1 Chloroflexota bacterium | reverse complement strand
TAAAATATGCCCTCAACAACAATAGCTTATTTCTTTACAGTGACTTTGGCGCCGTCATTTTTTGTCTAAAGCGTTAATCTTTCTAGTGCTGCTAAGTCTCAGCGTGTTCACACCGCGATCTGTCCATGCCTCAGTTACTTGGCATTTTTCGAGTTTATTTACAATATCAGGCGGCTTGGCAAAGCTCTACTGCATTCTTTGCTCGTAGATCCCTGATTCCCATGAGCCGATTTTTAAAGGCTAAGACAACACGCATTGCCTCTCTTGAATCGATGTGGAATGGAAACAGCTATCAATACAACGCCCTGTAAGGAAACCGCCTCCCACAACATCTTTCCCACAGCTATGTTTTTGAAGCGCACCTGAGGGTATAATCTCTCCGAGAATAACCAGCAGATGTGTTTGTTTGTATTTCCCCATCGACCTGTACGGCTTATACAGTTTTATTCCAGATTTACCAGAAAAAGTATGTCAATGAGCATTGATAGTATAATTCAGAGTAGACGGTCTATCCGGCGCTATCAGAATCGCGCTATACCGCGAAAGACACTGGAAACTGTGCTAAACACTGCAAAGTACGCTCCCTCGGCGCACAATCGCCAGCCTTGGCGTTTCGCGGTGATTACGTCACCGGGCGAACAGCAGGCGCTTGCCTTGGCAATGGGCACAAGACTCCGCGCCGATCTGACTGCCGATCATGTCCCCGCCGATGTGATCGAGAAGGATGTCACACGCTCTTACAGCCGCATCACGGGCGCAGCCGCCTTGATTCTCGTGTGTATGACCATGTTGGATATGGATCGCTACCCCGACGCGAAACGTGCCGCCGCCGAACGTTTAATGGCAGTCCAGAGTACGGCACTAGCAGGCCAAAATTTGCTGTTGGCGGCGCAGGCCGAAGGGCTTGGCGCGTGCTGGATGTGCGCCCCACTGTTTTGCCCCGATGTGGTGAGCGCTCAGTTACAGCTTCCTGCCGACTGGGAACCGCAAGCCCTTATCACAATGGGCTACCCAGCGGAAGAAAAACAATCGACGCGCTTCCCACTCGAATCGCGGGTGCTATGGCGCTAAATTCACCTGCTGTGGGAAAATCAATTAGATCGCGGGTGGTGGCGTTGGCGGGCGGCGTTGGCGGTGCTAAACTCGCTGATGGCTTGGCGCGATTGCTCCCTCCCGGCGCACTGACAGTGATTGTCAACACAGGCGACGACTTTACCCACTATGGTCTGGCGATCTCGCCGGATCTTGATACGGTGATGTATACCCTGTCGGGGCTTGCCGATCCGGTCAATGGCTGGGGCTTAGCGGGGGATACGCGCCAAATGGTCGGCATGATACAGCGTTACGGCGATCAGGGTTGGTTTGGGCTGGGCGATAAAGACCTAGCAACCAATCTGCTCAGGACAGAGGCGTTGGCAAGCGGGCAACCCTTGAGTACGATTACTGTGACACTGGCCTCGGCGCTATCGGTCAATGCGCGGCTGCTGCCCATGTCCGATGATCGCGTGGCAACGCTGGTCGAGACTACCGACATGGGGACATTAGCGTTTCAGGAATATTTCGTGCGTTACCGCTGGCAACCTGTAGTAACGCATTTACACTATGCAGGTGCAGATCAAGCACGTCCCGCGCCGGGGGTACTGGAAGCGTTGGCACAGGCGACTGCCATCGTAATCTGTCCCTCAAATCCGTTGCTTTCCGTCGAGCCGATTCTGCAAATTCCCGGTATCCGTGCTGCCATTGCAGAGCGCCGTGTGCCATGTGTAGCGGTTAGCCCGATTATTGCGGGACAGGCGGTCAAGGGGCCAGCGGCAAAGCTCATGAGCGAACTAGGACTAGATGCGACTGTCGCTGGGGTTGCCGCGTATTATGGTAGTCTGATCGATGGCTTGGTAGTAGACAACGCGGATCGCGATATGCAGATCCCGCAACATTTGCTAGCGACAAATGCTTGGATGCGTACTCTGGAAGATCGTGACCGGCTGGCTGATGAATTATTGGTGTGGATGGAGAATTTATAAATGGACATCTGGGCAATCATTCCGGTTAAGCCATTCAATCGCGCCAAGAGCCGTTTGGCAAAGGCGCTTACTCCCGAACAACGCCAAACGCTGGCGGAAAAGATGTTCCGACACAGCATCGAAGTATTAACGAGCGTGCCAAAAATTGCTGGCGTAATGGTCATCAGTCGCGATACAAAAGCGTTGGGCATTGCCCGTGACTATCAGGTTCAGACTGTGCAGGAAGCCGGAACGCCTGAACTCAACGCGGCGCTGCTGCGTGGATCGCAGGCGGCAATGTCACAGGGCGCAGATGGGGTACTCGTGCTGCCCGCCGATTTGCCGTTGGTCAATGTGACAGACATCGAGCAAATTTTGCATCTGGGGCGTTTTAACGCCAGTGTCGTCCTTGTGCCTGACCGCAACACCGATGGAACCAACGCCTTGCTGGTCAATCCACCCGGCTTTATCCCGTTTTCTTTCGGAGAAGGCAGCTTTCGCCGCCATACTCAGTTAGCAGAAGAAGCCAACGCGAGAATCAAAGTGTACCGTTCCGAGACGATGGGGTTAGACATCGACACCCCCGACGATCTGGCCTTGTACAAAGAGATCACTGGGGAACAACTGACTCCAACACACTCGGAAAGCAGTTTTAGCGTTACGGAATAGGCTTATTGGTCTTATTGCATTAAAAAGGAAAGCAGAGACATTATGCCAGACCGCGTAGCACTCTACCTTCAAGACGCGCACGAGCTAAAAGACGCGATTAGTTACGTTCAGTATGCCGAGGATCGGGGCTTCGAGGCGGTGTGGCAGGCCGAAAGTCGCCTTGTCCGCGATGCCGTGGTACCGATGGCAGCTTTTGCCGCGACGACCCGCAAGATCAAAGTCGGCTCCGGCGTAATCAACAATTGGACGCGCAACGTATCGCTCATCGCGGCGACGTACCTCACCTTGGACGATCTCGCGCCGAACCGGATTATCTGCGGCATTGGCGCGTGGTGGGACCCACTGGCGGCAAATGTCGGGATCGAACGCAAAAAGCCGCTGCTTGCTATGCGCGAGGTGGTCACGGTAGTACGCGATCTGCTGGCGATGAAGCGCGTGACGTTTCACGGCGAATTTGTCAATGTGACAGGCATCGAACTGGACATCGTGCATGGGCGGCGCGAACCGCGCAATGTGCCGATCTACATTGGCGCGACGGGCATGAAGATGATGACGCTCACCGGGGAGATCGCTGACGGGGCGCTGCTCAATTATCTGGTTTCGCCTGCCTACAATAACGAAGCATTGGACGCGCTCGAACAGGGCGCAAAGATCAGCGGGCGGACGCTCGATGCAATTGATCGGCCTCAGTTGGTGGTTGCCAGCGTGGATCGGGATCGCAAGAAAGCGCTAGATAACGCTCGGAAGCTGGTCACACAGTATCTAGGCCAGCAACCGCATATCATGAAGGCCAGCGGAGTCAGCCAAGAACTCCTCAATGAGATTGCACAAGTCTTGACATGGCCTGCTACCGAGGAACAGATCGAACAGGCGATGGCGCTTGTGCCGGATGATGTCGTGCAACTGATTACGGCATCAGGGACACCAGAAGAAGTCCGGGCGAAAGTGCGCGAGTATGTCGCGTCGGGCTGCACTTGCCCGGTACTCTACCCGCTGGGCGACGATGTACGGCTGTTGATCGACACTTTTGCAGGCGGTTATTCGGTCATCTGAAAATTTATAACTTGTCCTCTCCCAAAGGAAAAAGTAGTCAATGTCCGCGAAATCAAATGTCACGCTTGTGGAAATCACGCGTCCCAATGCTTATATCGCGATGATGATTCCGCACAGAATTTTTGTCGATGATCAAAAGATCGGCGAAGTGCGAAACGGCAAAACGCAAACCTTTGAAGTCAGTCCGGGGACGCACGAGATTTATGTAAAGCAAAGCAGGTTTGTTAAAAGCAATCATTTGTCAGTGGAGTGTGCGCCCAATCAAACTATTCGCTTGCAGGTGACACAGAATAAACCACTCAAGCAGACTCTCTTGGCAGTTACTGGGCTTGGACTGATTTCCCTGCCCAAAAGAGCTAATCTGTACTTGGAACTGCTACCGTAGATCGGGTTCCCTCTGAGTTGTCGCATTGGGCTGCACTTGCCCGATACTCTTCCCGCTGATCGATAGCTTTGCAGGCGGTTACTTGGTTGTCTGAAATCCAGCAATAATTCAAAAACACAGCGCCGCATAGGGTCAAGCGATTCTGTGCGGCGCTTTTACGCTAGCCCCTTCTATTTTGTCCCTGTTGCAATGGTTAATTGATAGTCTCCAGTGGTGAGGCCAGCCATCCCATCGGCACGGGAAATGACAATGACATATTGACCGGGGATCGCCGCCGTATAATTAGTGATCGCTGCCGTCGCGAACGTATCATCGGGATCAGCTTTGACCAATTCCTTCCGCGACGCATCGAGCAGCGCCAGCGTTGGCACGAGTAAACCGCTTACCCGCGTGACCGTTATCGTAACAGGGGTCGTGCTATCTAGGTTGATCGCCCACGAGTCCTGCCAGCGTATATTGGCGAGTGTTCCTTTTCGATCCGCGCCAATTTTTAAGGTGCCTTGAATCATGGTTGTACCGGCAAAATCTACGCCAGTCCCCACTGGCAAGGCTCGCATCTGATAGCTGCCAGAGGTTTTGCCGTCTTTACCTTGGTAACGGCTCACCACGATTTCATAGCTACCGGGGGCGGGCAACAGTACACTGCTAATCGTCGCTCGTGCAAAAGTGCCATCCTTCTCGGCAGTCGCCAATACTTTGCCATCGTTCGTGCGAAGTTCGACATGCGGAACCAGCGTGCCATCGATGCGTTCAACGGTGATATTTACGAGGTCTGAGCCAGCAGCAGCAAAGTCCCATACATCTTCAACATTCGAATCATCGACATGACCTTTTACAGGTGAGTCATAGTTGATTTGTTTTTCTGCTTCTTGTGCCACGACTGAATGCCCAGTGAGTGCGGCGATCAGCAGGAGACTGGTTAGCAATGGTAGTCGAAGCGATAGCTTTTTGACCAGATAACTTGTGAGTTTCAAGGTACCCTCCTCTGAGAAAGAGGTTCATAATAACGACAAAAAAAAGCCTATGCCAGATCAAAGTTGATAGGCACAAATATTGCAATAAGATTGATCTGAACTCATTAGCAGCGTTTAAGTTTGCTTGAAGTGCCGCCGATTGAGCCGATAGACAAACGCCATTAACGTTGAGCCGAAAGTATCGACTCCAAAAAACGTAAAAGGTGAAGTTCGCATGTTGGGTTGAGCATCCTGCGGCTGCGGCAAGTCATCTGCAAGGGCAACTTCGCTCATCACCAGTCCGTCGCCCGGACTGTTGACACGACTCATGACTTGCCCGTTCGCCGCGATAACCTTTGTCTGCGGATCGTAGCCCGCTTCGATCTGCACCTTTGACGCATCACGCAGTTTGCTCCACAAGTCAGGGCGCAGCAGCAGATACGAAAACAGGGAAAGTTTCGAGAGCGGCATTTTCGAGCGAAATTTTCCGCCGCCTGCGGTATTGACGACAGGCACGCCTAACCAAGCGGCGTGTTCATCCATATCCCGCCCCGGAAAATATTCTTCGTCGGTGTACATCCCTTGCCACAGCCCGCCGAGATCGCGCACATTGACGCGCCCGCCATCGGGAAACACCAGATCGGCGCTGGATAATTTGGGTGGGCAACTCATCACCACCATTGCATCGATCTGCCCTGTGTACTGCTGCCACATCGCCGGATGTGCCGCGTCCCAACAGATCATCATGCCGAGTTTGCCCAACTCGGTGTCGGCAACGGTAATATGATTACCGGCGCGAAAGAAGGCACGCTCCCACAGAAATGGATAGTTTTTGTCATAGCGCCACACCTGACCATTCGGTGCGATTAACAAGGCCGTGTTGTAAATATCGGAGCCATCTAACAAGAGCAGCGCCCCCGCCAAATGAATCCCATGTTGGGCGGCTTGCGTTTTCATCCATGTGACCGTTGTACCGTCGAGTCGCTCCGCCAGATCGTAATTGCGCTCGTGATATTCATAACCAGTATTGAATAGTTCCGGCAGAACAATCAGTTGTGCGCCGGAGGTTACCGCTTCTGCAATCAAATCCACTGCGCGATTCAACCGTTCATCAAGCGGTGAGGGAGTCGCGTCCATTTGAATAGCCGCAATCTTCAAGGTGCGAGACATAGGCGTATCCTTTTTGTGTTCGGCACTAAATGTTGATCATATATTGAACTTACCCAAAGCGAAAACGCCGCCCTGACTCTATTGACTCAAGGCGGCGTTTGAAATTAGTGGACTCAATTCAGTGGCGGGTGGTCCTATTTGTCGATCTCTTGACCGACCAGCAGATTCTTGAGTTGGACAATCCACGGTGGCGGGTAGGTAACATAAGTTGCCAAGGCGAGCGCTGCTGCTGCAAACGTAAAATACGGATTATGAGTGCGCTGTCCGATAATGACAACGATCACGGCGGTGACAGCAAAGAGGAAGGCAATGACGAGTTGGGGGGTAAGAGACTTAATGAATTTCATCGGTTGGTGGCGCAACCCCCAGCTTTTGAGGGCAAAGCGCAGTCTTCTTTCTACTCTATCCGTCGGGGACGCAACCCCAGCAGCAACTCTGCACCTCGCCAGACGAACGCTCCGGGGTTAGCGACCTGTCTGTCCGCACTAGTGCAGTTCGATCTATCGTTTAAAAAGCACACTGCACTTCTAGGGTGTAGTGCCGAGTCTAAACAATCTCTAAAAAAACTGGTCAGAGCAACGATATTATGGTAGACATAATTATTCGCTTCTGACCAGAGTAACCCCATTCAATTTGTCTGGCAAGTCTTTGGCACGTAACTGTTATAAAATTCACACAAGATTCATCTATCTACGGTGCGGGTTGTGTTGCGTCGCCCTTTTCTTCGCGTGCCACCAGATTCAAGATGATATGCAGTTCGTCGTTGGCCTTGACTACTCCAGCAATGTCCGGCGCATCAAACCCATAGTCGGACATCTTAACATCTGAGGCAGCAATAACGACCAGCGTACCGTCCTGCAAGCGTGCCGTTGCATCAAAAGTCGTTTCACGCGCGGTGCCATGTAGCTCCAGCTTGCCCACAACCTTGAACTTCAATACATCGCCTTCTTTGTAGGGGCCTGCCGACAAGCCAATGATGTTGGCTTCGGTTAGCTTGGCATACGGGTACTTATTCGATTCGAGAAAGCGCTGACGGATCATTCCGTCGCGGCGATCCGAGTCTGATTTGAACTCGCTAACGTTGATAATGAAGTCTCCGATCTGGCTGTTGGCGACGTTATTCATATCGATGGCCACTTCCCCATCGATGGTCTTAGTTACGCCAATCGCTAGGTTAAACTCATTCCCGTTGGCGAAGATTTCGCCCACCTGATAGCACGCTTCCGACTCCTCTGCCACGATCTTATAGAAAACGACGTTGTCACCGCTGGTTTTCGTGGGCGCAAGCGCCGCTGGATCGATGGTAGGGGTTACTGTCGGTGCGTCGCTCCCTTCGGGCGTGGGAGTTGAGCCGCGCAGCACCGTGCAAGACTCATAGAGCGCCTGCTGATCGCGGACGGAGCGCTCTCCGGGGGCAAAGGCCACTAATTGAATATTAGGGTCGGCGTTGAAGCCCGTGCGAGAGGTCGTGTTATTGCTTAGCGACTTGGCAACTGGGGAAGCGCCTGTTGTCGGCAGCGCACCGGAATTCACCACAATCGCAGCAGCGATGATAACTGGGATCATAACGATGGCACCAAGGCTAAAGGGTTGTCTTTTCACGCAATCCTCCGTATTTTTGTTCAGAGATGAAGCAGCGCTAGATTAACGGACAGAATGGCAAACGGCAAATGAGAGTTGCCTAAGCCCAAAGCCAGCGCCCCAAAATTTGACTCCACTGTGTATCCGACGACGACTATGGATAAATTGAGTGACCAAATTGATCAGTCGGTAAAATTTTGACCCCTATATTAGCTATATAATATAGGGGTAATACAGGGTCAAAATTTTACACAATCCCCTTTTACCTAGGGCGATTGCATCACATCAAAAGCTAGAACCTTTCAGTGGACAGAGCAGACCCTATCCGTCGTTTTATCCCTAAGTCGGCAAAGTTTGCACAATTTGGGCATAGTGCATTAAAATACCTTCAAATATTTGTGCACTATGCCAATTGACCGTCCTGTAGGGAACCTATAGACTTAACTCACTTTTAGTAAGCGTATGCTCTCAAACATGAGATAGTGAAATGCTTTTCAGCGTGCTTGTAGTAGGCATCATCGTTGTAGACCTTACCGTACTTGTATCCCTAATTAGGGGCGAGAACACGGAGTGGGACGGTGTTGCTTGGCACAGCGGCGGTTTAATCGCCAACGTCTAAAAGCCAACAGTCTGGAAACAGAAAGCCGCCTCACAAGGCGGCTTTTTTTTCGTCTTTTTTCGTCTGAAAGACTCGATGAGACTCGGTAAAATTTGTTCAGATTCGGTTGCGACTCAGGAGATAGATTTCATGGCGTTTGATAATGGTCCTTTTATTTGGTTCGACGGTAAATTGGTACGCTGGGAAGATGCCAACATCCATGTAACCGCCCATGTACTGCACTACGGATCGAGCGTCTTTGAGGGTATCCGCTGCTACGAAACTTCGCACGGTTCCGCGATCTTCCGGCTAGAGCCACACGTCAAGCGGTTGCTCAATAGCTGCAAGATCGGGCGCATCGAAGTCCCGTGGACAGAAGACGAAGTATCGCAAGCGATTCAGGACACTGTATCCAACAACGGTCAGCCGTCCTGCTATATCCGCCCGCTGATCTTTCGGGGCTCGGAAGTCCTTGGCGTAGATGGGCGCAAATGCCCGACTCAGATGGCGATAATTACATGGTTTTGGGGCGCATATCTCGGCGGCGATGCCATCGATCAAGGGGTCGATGTATGTGTCAGTTCGTGGCGGCGCATGGCTCCCGGCACAGGCGCAG
>JBDTVG010000281.1:0-41269 GCA_040007395.1 Chloroflexota bacterium | reverse complement strand
AGATTCATGCCGCGCTCGACTCCGACCAGCCACATAAACCATGTGGCTGGGTAGAATAAGGCGGCGTGGGGGTTGCCGACAATCGGATGTCCGATGTAAATATGGGGATTCCACAGCGGCAGCTCGCCCGAAAGCAGCGTCTGGCGAATGTAACCATGCAGCGGATAGAACATCGTGCGTAAGTCTGCGCCATCCAGAGCGTAACCCGGCAGTGGGAAGATCACCTGTTTGAGAAAGATAATCGTCAGCAGCGCTAACACGACTGGAACCAGCCACGGACGGCGCTCGAAAGCCTTTTCCATAATTGATAACTTTTCCTTATGCTGCCCGCGCCGAACGTGTAGTACGATACAGCGCCATTAGGTAGATCAGCAGCGAGAGCCAACCGACCACCGAAATAATCACGCCTGCATAGAATGATAGCGGACGATACTTAAACTGTACCGTGTGATCACCCGCTGGAACACATACGCCGCGAAATGCCGTCAACGTGCGGACGGTTTCCACATCTTTGCCATCGACGCTAGCTTGCCACCCCGTGTAAAACTGGTCGCTCAAGACTAACAACCCGCCGCTACCACTCGTCGCAATCGTAACATCGTTGGGGCGATATGTGGTGATCGCGGCTGCACCAGCTACGGGATTTGTCGGGCAGTCGAAAGGGCGGTCAATATACACCGTCTTTCGCAGATCTTCCTTGCCAGAAGTGATATGTTGTAGCACTGCATCGTCGTTGCCTTCGACGATCACGTTTTGCGCGATCCACGCACGCGGAAATGGATCAGTTCGACGGTAGTATAGATCCGATCCTGCTTTGCCGATTAGCTCAAAGTTAGGCTTATCGTAGGGCTTGTCGGCGAGCATATACTTTACGCCTAACAAGGTGTTGACTGGCGTGAGCGGATCATAATCATCGCTCAAATTGTCCAGTTTGTTGTACGTCTCAATTTCCAGCGGATCGTCGCCATTAACATCAAGATGGCCTGTCGCACTGGCAACATTCCAGAAGCCGTAGGGCGCAACCACTCGCGCATCGGCTCCGGTTGGCACATAAGTACGTGCACCAGTCCAAATCGGGTCTTCCTGAATCGGAGCCATTTGAATGATCCGTATGCCGATGTGCCATGCGTCGAGCGTGATGATCAAACAAGTTAGTATGAGCGCCCAACGGGCTACCTTTGGATTGGCCTCTGTCCACAGCCATAACGCGAACCACACACCGAGCAAGATTACCCCGGCTTCGCCAAATGCCCCTGCATCGATCAAGGCCCGCAGCGGCATTGGTTGGACATGGCTAGCACTGGAATACCAGCCAGCCAAGAAGACTGCCCCCGCAAAGGCAATTGCCGTCGCGACTGGCACCCATAGACGAACCGCAGGTCGCAGCAGTTCACGGCGCGATGCGGGCGTGCCCCGTTGCAATGCCGAAACGAGGAGCGCAGTTAAGCCAGCCATACCTAGCACCACGAAAAATAAGCCTCGCGCCGGAACCCGAAACAGACTAAAACCGGGAATCCACTGGTAGAACAATGCGACTAACGCGCCTTCAACGCCGATGGAGAGCACCAAGCCAAACGCCACCATGCCAATGAAATACCAAGCCTCACGGCGACGCAGCCGAAATGCCAACGGAATAGCCAGCAGGGGCAGCAGTCCGGCATAGGCGGTGAACTCCTGGTAAAAATCCATGCCCCAGTAACCGTATTGACTCACGCCCGGTGTGCCGAAAAACGTAGGCAGCGCCAGACTGATATATTGGGCAGGCGGCAAGGCGAAGGAGTTGACAAAGCCGAGATCATCCGCTGTCCGCACGGAAACATCTGTCAATTCGGCGGCAGGCAGCAGCAGCGCCGCACCGAGGATTGCGCCACTTACCGCGATAAAGGCTAACTGTCGTGTAGCTCGCCAAGCTGCCTGCATCGGATCGTCACTCTGGGCAATGTGGAAGATCCACATCGTGCCAAGCGAGATCACCAGATAGACCAGCATCGGCGGATGACCCGCGAGAATTGCCGCACCAAGCACGGCGGCACCCGGTAAACCCGAACGCCACGTGCCACGTCGCAGCGCATAGCGGTAGGCGACCAACGCCCAAGGAATCCATGCGAAGACGACGTACAATTGATAATGTCCAGCATAGAAACGCGCCGCTGCCCAACCACTCATCGCGTAGACGATACCCGCCAGAATACCGCCAACATGCGTACTGCCAAAACTGCGGGTCAGACGTGCCATGCCCCATGCCGCCAGCCACATATGAAAAACCATCGAGAGATTCATGCCGCGCTCGACTCCGACCAGCCACATAAACCATGTGGCTGGGTAGAGCAAGGCGGCGTGGGGATCGCCGATCACTGGGTGTCCGATGTAAATGCGCGGGTTCCACAATGGCAACTCGCCCGCTTGAACTGTCTCACGGATATACTGATGCAGCGGGTAAAACAGCGTGCGGAAGTCCGCACCATTGAGGGCAGTGTTCGGATCGGGAAATACAATGGGTTTGAGAAAAATGATCGTCAACAGTGCTAATACCACCGGCACCAACCAAGGACGGCGTTCAAAAACCTGTTCCATTGAAATGTACCTGTGACTCTATTTCTGGATCGTGTTCTGAATAGTGATCTCGCCAACAATGAGCGTGTCAGCACCGTTAACAGGCAGCGGCTTGCGATCTCCATACCAATAGACCTGCACCGCCAACTTGTAGCTGCCCGTTGGGAAATCGGGCGGGATCGTCAAGGTGTGGCGATCAAACATCGGCTTATCAGGAATCCACTGGCTGGTTGGGACATCGCCCGGTGGTCCATCGGCTTGGACAAGCAGCGTCCCTTTTGAGTCCATCAGGAACACACTTGTCGAGTAATCCAATGGTAGTGGCTTGAGTGCCGACCACCATAAATCGACATGCAAGGCGCTTCCCGGCGTTATGTGTGACGAAAACAATACGTCGTGTAAAGCCAAAAGGTTGCCGAAGTCATGGGTTGGTGCGTTCAGATTAGGCTGCTCGAACAACACCGCCCGCATCATTGGATCGTTGTACAGCAACCGATATTGCGCTCCGGTTGAGCTTTCGCTGGTGAGCGCGTGCAAAAAGCCATCGCCGCCCGCGTTCAAAAACGGGATGACCTGCGGCGGTTGAAACCAGTTCACGACCCACACGCGCCGATGCGTTTTCAGAGACGCTTCGATCTGTGGTACGACAGGCACGTTCGGATCGCCACGATTATCGACCCAAGGCAGGGTGCGGATAATCTCCGCCGATTCGCCATCGGGCAAGGCCAACATTACTTCATAGCGCACGGCGTTATCATCCCATCCATTTTCGAGAACGACGAGATCGCCGGGAGTGTATTCCTTCGCCAACGCCTGAGCGATGGCATTACTTTCCAGCCGGGGTTGGCTAAAGTCAGTGGTTGCCAGCGCAATCACGATGATCATTACCGTCAGTACGCCGCGTATTCGCGTTGGCAGCAGACTCAGCCCATAGCCGCAGATGACGGCTAGCATCGGCACAAGATAGACCAGCGTTCGCGCCGAAAGCATCCCAATCCAGAAGTTAGCAATAAACATCAACGCCAACAACCCGACTCCGCACGCCACAATCGTTATTTGAGCTAGCCAGCGGATCGACCCATCACGTCTTTGTGCAATTTGCCACAAACCGAGAACATATAGACTAACGGTGAGAGCCAGTTGCCCGCCGAACAAGATTTGACTGACGGTTAAGAGCGTAGCAAGGTTGGTGGGATAGCCATCAATGCCTCCAGTGAGAATAGATAGCTGCCGCGAAAGCACGACCAGCCAAGGTATATAGAGGATCACAGCAGCGATCCATGCTGAGGCGAGTTTCGCTTTGTCGCGCCATGTGGCACGCCAGAACAACAGCCCAATCACGATCTGTATTGCTAGCACCAGCACGCCGATATACAGGCTGTAAAACATGAACGCCACACTCAGCATATACGCGATCCATAGCGTAGTGCGGGGGCGGCGCAGGTAGCGCAGAAAGAATAGGGTCATCAGCGAGACAGCCAGCACCAACCAGCCATAGTGCCGGATCTCCTGCGAATAGTAAATTGCGACATCTAGCATCGCTAACAGCAGTGCAGCATAGATTCCAGTGCGCCGATCAAACCAGTCGTAGCCGATGCGGTAGACAACCGCTACTGCTAGCAAGCCGCTTGCAATGGCGAGGAAGCGCAGCGCCAACCGCGAATAGCCTGCGATAGTCCACCACGCACTGAGCGACAGAAAATACAATGGCGGGTGGCGGTCTTGGGCTACCTTGTCGAGGATCACCTCTATGCGATGATCGCTGGCAGCCCATGTACTCCAGCCTTCGTCTGTCCAGACAGGCCAATGGCTTACATTCACAATCCGCACGGCGGCAGCCAGCAGCAACAGCGCGACGATAGGAATCAGTACATTACGGCGCATAGTGATATGCACTCACGCTACTTTCGCGACGCGCCCACCACCAACAGCCGACCATGATCAACACTGCGCCAACCGTACTCATCCCACCAATGGTCAGCACGGCATCTTGCCAGAAGCGGATCGGGAACAACCGGATCAAGCTGTCCGAATAATCAAAGACCCATGTCCCTTCCGCAAAAAACAGATCGTGAAAATCAGTGAAGAATGTGTCCCAATTGATCAGCACGAACAGCACCAATCCAACGAGAATCACCAGTGTCAGTAGACCGCCGCTAAACAAACCGCGTCGCACAGCGTCATGCCCATCAGGACGGCGCAACATTACGATCAACATTACGATCAGCAGCACTAACAAAATCTCCAGAACACCGAGCGCTGCCTGAAAGACATTTTTGACATCGACCATGTGTTGCAATTCACGCTGTGTATAAAGCGTTTCGCCTGTGGCGAATTTGAGATTGCCAAGATAGCTGATGTTGGCTGACCCCAGCAAATACTGCACGGCGAACGGTGCGTAGTACAAGCGATCTGCAAGGCTGAAGCCATAGGAATCAGGCGGAAAGTCCGGTTTGTTATATTCGAGATTTAGGTAAGTCTCTGTCATCACCAGTCGCACACTGATCAGTACCAGCAGCACAGGGATCATCAGCGTGATGAGTATAGAAAGCCCAGCCATGAGGGGAGATCGCGTGGACATAGCTTCCCTTTAGTGTGTCAACTGATTAGGGTCGGAACCCAACAAGTAATCAATCACCATCGAATTGATGATCGTTTCGACGGGCGCACGGTCATCGGTGAACAGCACATCCGAGGCAACCGTTGGCTTGATCGAACTGACTGCCGTTTGCAGCGCCGTGATCAGCAGCGGTGATGAATTAGCAGGCAGCGCCGCAAGATTAGTCGCCAAATTTTTCGCGTCAGTCAGTTGGTTGGTGGCAATCAGAATCGTGTTGAACGAGTTGGGGACATCAATGGTATGCACGACTGGGAACACCTGCTGCATGGTATGCGTCATCGCCTCGATCAACCGTCGATCCTGTGTGTGGGTAGCAATGTTAACGGTGCGCCCGACATTGATCACGGCGACCCCTTGCGGATTCAGATGATCGCGCACGTCGCGGAAGAATTCAACGGTAGTCAGGTTCCAAGGGACATAGGGAACTCGGTACGCATCAATGCCAACCACATCGTAGTGCTTGGTGGACTGGTGTAATGCTAATCGTCCATCCTCAATAATGACATTCAGATTCGGCTGATTCATATCGAAGAAGCGGCGGCCTACCTCGACAATCTCTGGGTCGATCTCGATGCCGTCGATTTGCACTTGGGTTCCGAAGGCGGCGGTATATTGGTGGGCAATCGTCCCCGCCGCCAAGCCAACAATGCACAGACTCTTGACGTTCTGTGGCATATAGGGCGGCGCGTTGAAAAATGGCGCAACCATGAACATATCCCATGTCCCGCCGTAGAAGGTCGCGCCGGGACTCCAAACCGAATGAATGCCTTCGCCTTCGTTCAGCAACAACAACCGCGTACCGACAGGTAAACGGGCCAGCGGCTTTTGCAGTTCGGTCACTTGAATATAGTTGTAGGCCGAGTCTTTATCGTACAGCAGGGTTGTGTTAGGGGCTGCCGCTCGCAGTGGCCCGTTCAGAGTCAACAGTGCCAAAATCAATAGTAATACAGGCATCCACGCCAATTGCCACATGGCGCGGCGGTTGTGTAGTGCCAACCCAACCAGCGCCACGATAATCAGCAATCCGGCAAAATAGAGGAATGTGCGCGAAGTCCCTGCTTCCGGGATCAGATAGAACACCGGAACAAAAGTCCCTAGAATGCTGCCCAATGTCGAGATCGCATACATCCGTCCAGCGGTTTGTCCAGCGTTGGTAACATCACGCAAAGCCAACCGGATGGCAAAGGGGGAGACACAACCTAGCAGCGTCACTGGAACCGAAAACAGGATCAAGACTGCGATAAACGATCCAATGGCTACGCCTGCCTGAAAGCCAAAAACCGCCTGCGAAGCAATATTCAAAACAGGTCGGGCGATGAGCGGAACAAGGCCACTAAAGAATGCCCCCCATGCTATCAGTCGATAGAGCGTAACATAATATGGGGAACGATCCGCTAACCGACCGCCGATAAAATAACCCAGTGTGAGATAGATCAGGATCAGGCCGATGATGTTGGCCCAGACCAGATTGCTCGTGCCAAAGATGTTCCCCAGCAGTCGCGAAGCCGACAGTTCAACGGCAAGAGTCGTCATGCCGCTGGCAAAAACGGCAACGTACAGCATCCGTCGCTGCGTGCTGGTTCCGGGTTCAGGCATCATCACGTATGCTCATTCGAGGCGTAGATCATGTCGAGTTTTGCTACCCTTCCGATCAAAGGCTGCATCATACCGCATCTTGCCGCCTTGAGTAAGCATTTTAAAACATTTAGCGAACGCTAATCTGACAGAGGATCGGAAGTGGCCGGGATTAAGTGTTGGGCTTTAAGAAGAAGCAAGGCTCCCTTGTTATTGCGTAGCAAGGGAGCCTACAGATTTTAGTTCAGCGGTTCATCCGTGCCATTTATCTCAGTAGGGATAACCGGTTCGGGTTCGTGTGCGACATTCTGCCCATTTTCTTGACCGTTAGGTAGCGGCGTTGTGGAGGGCAGCAGCAGGGGTGTCTCTGGCGCAGGTAGTTCCTTTGGCGCATCGGGGTCTTCACCGAGCAAACCCGGCGTTGCCAGTACATACATAGCGCGACTGGCCACCCGGCTAGCCGTTGCCGTCACATTATCACGCACAGTGACAGGGATGCGCTCATCGGCTCGAAGCAGAAAAACAATGCACATCAATGCCGTTAGGACGGTAATCGCGGCCCCGGCGAAAAGTGGCAGGGGACGATAAGTAAAAAGAACTTCGGTTGAGCCAGTTCCCGATGCTCTATCTGGCAGGGCTACTGCCAATCGCCCACCGACTGACTCGATGGTCGCCTCTTTGCCATCTACTGTCACAATCCAGCCCGGATAGGCCGTTTCGTTGATGACCATGACCGAGTCGGGTGGGTAGTTTTCGGGGAGCACCAAGACACTGTCCACCCGATGGAAGTAGGTTACGGGCTGCGTTTCGGATCGAATTAATGCCTTGCCATTGTTCGGGTCGCGGGAAATCAATGTAGTACGCGGAACCCAAAAAGCATAGTCCACGCCATCGGCATAGTACCACGCAGTAGGTTGTTTATTATAGGATTCAGGCGGCGCACCGAGAACTGGAGTATAACCGTTATCCTTGAGCCAGCCTATATAGTTCAGATTCGCACCGACACTGTATTCCGGCGATGAATTCATAATCCAGTCGGGGCCAATAGTTGATGGCAACCCGTTGGTAAAGATCGTTGCATCGCCGTGCGTCGTGCGTCCCAAATTCTCTACAAAGCCAAAGTGGTTGATCCACCCTTGTGTGAGTACCGACAGAAACTCATTTGGATGCTGAGAACGCAGGTAGGTCAAACCGATCCATTCGTCAGGGTTATACTGATTGACGTAATAGGTAGTGACGAGCCGTGTCCAGTTATACAGCGCGTCAAATGCAGCAAAAAGACCCACTCCCAAAACGATGATCACAGCACCTTGTGCCACTATACGTGGCAGACGCAGTAAACGCTTCAGTTTGACAATGGGCGTAAGCATGTCTTGTGGGTTGGTTTTAGGTGGAATCCTTTTTACCATTTGGAGCAGGATAAAGACCACATCGTCAAACCAGATAGCCACTAATGCAATTACCCAAATACTAGCCCCTGCCGCGATGCGCCCAGAGTTTTTCCAATCCACTAGAAACGGGATTGTCTGATACAGCCACTCGACAAAAGGAGTGTCACCCATTGCCCAGATGGTTAGAATCAAGATGAGGATAAGGGCGGGAACGATGATGCGCCACACACCTACCCGATTTATACCGCTAGGGCGGTACAGCACTGTTCGTAGCACCAACAGGAATATGGCAAAAGCCATCGGAACTACATAATGATAATTAATCCAGAGGTCGCCGTAGTCTGGTCTGGGGGTATAGGGGACGAAGTACGTTTTGAGCATGTCGAGAAATTCAGCGCTCGGCCCAGCCCAGTTTGCCGGGTGAAAGACCAGTTCCCGATGCAGCGACAGAAAGCGAATTGCCACTAAGCCTACCGTTAGGACTGTCGCCCCGACAAGCCGCCTCACCATTCGCCAATCAATATTCCACGTTTTTTGGGTCGGCTCCCAGTTAAGAATAGCAAATCCAGAAAGTAGCGTCGCCATGATTGCCGTGGGCAAGACATACCATTCGCCCCCCGAATAGGGCATGAGCGCACTGGCAACGGCTAACATCACAATAGGCCAGCGTCGGCGCAAATACAGCGTACCGATCAATCCGGCGAAAGCATACGGAATATACACTTGCGGGAAAGCCAGATGAATAAAGCCATCGCCAAACTGGGCAACGATGCTACCGCTGCCTGTGATGAGCAATCCTAACATGATCCGCCCCGGCCAATTTAACCGCAATACCCTAGCGAGCAACCAGCCGCCGACTCCCATCAGGAAGATATGGAAAAATAAGGCTACTTTACCGCCCTGCACTGGGCCAAAGATCAGCACCGGAACCATCAACAGCGGGTTCAAGGCCGAGGAAGCCAAGTTTTCAAACATTGGCTCCCCATAGCCAATGAATGGGTCCCAGAGTGGAATTGCGCCTGTTTTGTGGAAGACAGCCCACACGAATGAACTCTGGTGCATAGCAGAAGGGTAATCTGGCCCGCCAAACATCACGTTAGGCCGCCAATCCTGAACTCCGCGTGAGAAATAGAAGCCACACGCGATAATAATCCCAAGCTCCAGAAGCACAGTGAGAATGCTCAAGGGTTGCAGTTGGTAAGGCGCTCGGCTTTTTGACATTCGTGCCCCATGCTTATGTTCAAAGCTGCAATTAAAACCCTACTGTAGCATAGCAGGGTCAGACAGGCAATTTAGGATAGACCAATGGTACTGATCCAAAATCGTTGAGAACTGTGTAGAAACGCTTACATTGCTAGATGTCAATCAGCCATCAAAGGGTTGGCTGAACATGGTTCGTGACGGGTTCATGAGTCACAATAGGTTCGGACAGTGTTTCACGCGAGTCCCACGAATCGATTGTCCGTTCGATAATAAAACGTGGACGGCTGCGGGTCTCATCGAGATTGCGCCATACATATTCGCCCAGAATGCCCATCATGAGTAGTTGCACCCCAGACACTATGAGCAGTACCACCATAATGGAAGCCCACCCTTCGGCATGGATGTTAAAAAACAACCGTGCGACAATCACTTCCACAGCGTAAGCTAACCCTACGAAGCTCAACCCAATACCCAATAAAGAAGCGGCACGTACTGGCAGGTACGAAAACGCCACAAATGAGTCCACAAAATATTTGATCTTCTTGGCAAACGTCCACATCGAATGCCCGTAGCGTTTTTCTCGCGCCCGCCGGTGATAGTAGATAACTACTGGATCGAAGCCAAGCCACAAGATCAAGCCCATCAGATAGGCGTTACTCTCCTGAATGCCTTTAATCAAATCGCTAACCTGTCGATCAATCAGGAAAAAATCAAAGCCATGTTTGGGCATTGACGCAATCGCAAAACGCCGAAACAGCGCGTAAAACGCATCAGCGACGACGGCAGTTAGTCCCGGATCATCCCGGCTTTCGCGGGCGGCTAGAATAACTTTATGTCCCTGCCGCCATTTCGCCAGCATCTCATCAATCAATTCCGGCGGATCTTGTAGATCGGCAGCAATGGCAGCGATGACATTACCCCGCGCCTGATCCATTCCCGCTAGCAACGCAGCATTCGAGCCAAAGTTTCGCGAGAGCTTGACAATCCGCACTCGCGATTCGGACAACGCTAATTTTTGGAGAACCTCAAACGAGTTATCCCGCGACCCATCGTCCACAAAAACGAACTCGAATAAATCTTTGGAATTGAGGCGGGCAAGGTCTTGGAACTTCGCCAGTAAATCTGGTAGGCTAGCGGCATTGTGAAAGACGGGAACCACAATCGATACTAAAGCGCCCGATTGAGCGTGATTGTCATGATTGTCAATAGAACTTGTAGAATTTGAATTCATGTGCGATCTTCCTCCATATCGTCCCGCAGCCCAAAATGAGTGAGCACCTGCTTTCGCTGCTCAGTACTCACCTGCCGGATTTCACGGGCGGGGATACCGGCTACCACCGTCCATGCTGGGACATCATGCGTTACCATTGCACTAGGAGCCACGATTGCGCCTAGTCCGATCTCAATCCCTGCGGCGAGGTTTGCGCCTGCGCCAATCAGGGCAAAACGTCGGATAACCGGGCCATGCACTTCAAAGGAGTCAAGGCCAAACCGCTTCAGGTATACATTATCATCGTTAATACTGTTTACGCCCGGCCCAATAAACACATCCGCTTCAATGACCATTTTTCCCGTGAGGATTGCCCCGTCAATGATACGGGTACGTTCCCCGACAAAGGTTTCATACATGATCATCACGCCGCGCCCGATAACCGATTGAGCCGCTAATGTGCAGTCTTCGCGGATACTTGCCAGATCCCCAATCAAGACCTGTGCGCCAATACTGATCCCGGTATACAAAACCGCGTTGGCACCTATAACGCTACCTGCACCGATAGTCAGCGGGCGAGGAATTACATTAATCGGGCGCGTCGTGTTCCCCGTTGATTTCGGCGGGCGGCCTATCACAGCACCGTCGAAAATTGTGCAGTCATCGCCAACAGTCACGCCGGGATAGAAGGTCACATTGTTGCCGATGGTGACTCGCTGCCCAAGTACTGTATCGTCACATAACACGACGTTGTGGCCCACCTTGACGGTATTCATTCCGATGAAACTCTTTACCAATAGTTAGCTTTATAGTCGCGATAATACTGTACCGTTTTGGCTAGACCGTCCTCAAGGATGGTTTTCGGCTCCCATCCTACAATCCGCCGAATCTTGGTAATGTCCGTATAAAAATCGCCGGGTTCTTGTGCTTGGCGTTCCGGCGTAAACGGTGCAAACTCCCAACGTCCGCTGCCCGCCACCTTGATCAGCGTTTCTACCAATTGCACAAAGTTGGTGGGGTGGTCTACGCCGACATTCATCACTTCGCCGCGTGCTGCGTCGCACAGTGCCACCATCAGCAACGCCTCTACACAGTCATCCACATATAGAAAATCGCGTTTAATCTGCCCGTCGCCAAAAACCTTGATCGTTGCATCGTCGATAGCAAGCCGGACAAACCAGTTTGCCACGCCGAACCGCGAGTGCTGCATCTGGGATCGTGGACCATAAACGTTGGTCAGGCGCAGCATGACTGTATGGATGTTGTGTACCTCGCCGTAGACCTGCATGATCTTCTCGGCAGTCAACCGCGAGATTTCGTAGATACCTTTGGGGTGGGTCGGCGCATTTTCGTTGACAGGCAAAGAGACCGCTGAACCATATTGTCCGCGTGTCCCAGTATAGATCACCCGCGCCGAGGGATTGTGGTGCTTGCAGGCTTCCATCACAATCGCTGTGCCTTTGATGTTGATGTCAATATCTGGAAACGGATCGGTCAGGCTCAGGATATGATCGCCCTGTGCTGCCAAATGGAAGATAAAGTCTTGACCCTTGACCAGATAATTCATGACGTTTGCGTCGCGAATGTCGCAGAAATTGATCGTAACCTTATCGCGGATCGACTCGATATTGAACAGGTTTCCGCCATAACCGGGCAACATCGCATCTGCCAAGATCACATGAGCGCCCAATTCGACCAATGCTATTGCTAAGTTGCTGCCAATGAAGCCCATCCCCCCAGTGATTAGCACATGCGCCCCACGATAGGCGGCGGCATTGAAGGCTGGGGCGGGGTTGGCCTGTGTGTTGAGTGTGGTCACGGTGCTACAACTTCAAGGCTATCTGACACCGCTTGACCAATCGTTTTAATGTCGTTCGGGGTCAGCCCGACGTAAAGTGGCAGCGACAAGATCTCGCCAGCGATCTGCTCAGTGACAGGCAAGCTGCCCACCTTGTAACCCAGATCGGCGTAAGCTGCCTGACGATGCACTGGAATCGGATAGTGGATCAGCGTCCCAACGCCGCGCTCTCGGAGTGCCTCGCGCAATTTGTCGCGCTGCGGGTGGCGAATCACATACAAGTGATAGACATGATAAGCCCCGTTGCGCTCAGTAGGCTGCGTCACCTGTTCCAGCGTTTGATTGTAGGCTGCCGCCAGTTGGCGACGAGTTGCATTGTGTTCGTCAAGGTGCGCTAACTTCACGCACAAAATCGCCGCTTGCATTTCGTCCAGACGGCTATTGATCCCGTGTTCAGCATGTTCGTAGCGCGACACTTGCCCATAGTTCCGCAGTCGCCGCAGCTTTCCAGCGATCTCGGCATCGTTGGTGATCACTGCGCCGCCGTCACCGTAAGCGCCTAGATTCTTGGTCGGGTAAAAGCTAAATGTGCCGATATGTCCCATTGTCCCAACTAGGCAATCCAAATCACGCGCACCGTGCGCCTGAGCGCAATCCTCGATCAGCAGCAGATTGTGTTTGGCGGCAAGGGTGCTGAGGGCAGTCATATCGGCAGGCTGTCCATAGAGGTGGACGGGCAACAAGGCTCTTGTCCGAGAAGTAATGGCGGCCTCAGCCGCTAGCGGATTCATGGTGTAAGCCAATGGGTCAATATCGACTAGCACCGGGGTTGCCCCAGCCTCCTCAATTGCGCATACTGTCGCGACAGCGGTGTGCGCTACCGTAATCACTTCGTCGCCGGGGCCAATTCCCGCCGCCCGCAAGGCCAGTTCAATCGCATCCGTACCGTTGGCGACTCCAACCGCATGAGCCACGCCATGATAGGCAGCAAACGCAGCCTCAAATGCTTCGACTTCCGGCCCTAGAATGTACCAACCACTGTTGAGTACCCGCTGTGCTGCCATATTCAATTCATCTGCTAGCAGCGCATGAAGCGGTTTCAGATTGTTGAATTCGATCATGATTCCCCGTAGTTTACCTGTGTCAGCCGCACTGATAAAACAATCTTAGCTTAACACAAGTTTTGACTTTTGGTTTTTAGGGAACAAACGATACAAGGAGAAGTAAAGGGGTAATCCTGCCTAATTGGAAAAGAATGGAATAAGTTTGATACGGTCTTGCCGCTGAAATCTTGGAAAAACACGTAGGCAGATCGTGCGATCTGCCTACGACATAATTTGTGGTTACTCAGCCAAGGCCACCGCCTAATACGCCGAGTAACCCTCCGCTAGTTCGGGGCGCGGGAGTCTCTGGGATTGGCAGCTCATCAGGTTTTTTGGTTGGCGAAACGTAGCCTTCGGGATAGCGGAACTGCATATTGTACAGCCGTGCGTACAGACCATCCCTTAGCATCAATTCGTCGTGTGTGCCGAGTTCGACAATCTTGCCCTGATCCACAACAGCAATGCGGTGTGCGTTCTTGATGGTACTCAGTCGATGGGCAATGACAACCGTAGTACGGCCTTGCAGCAACCGATCCAGTGCAT
This sequence comes from Chloroflexota bacterium, assembly GCA_040007395.1. Lineage (GTDB taxonomy): Bacteria > Chloroflexota > Anaerolineae > Aggregatilineales > UBA2796 > DATGFK01. The sequence continues at coordinate 27,273 of JBDTVG010000281.1, read as the reverse complement.
CCTGAACCAGTTCCTCCGATTCGCTGTCCAGCGAACTCGTGGCTTCGTCCAGCAGCAAAATACGTGGATCTTTCAGGATAGCACGGGCGATGGCAACCCGCTGGCGTTGACCACCACTCAACTTTACGCCACGCTCTCCGACAATCGTTTCATATTTATCAGGAAAAGTCATGATGAAGTCGTGAGCATTCGCCGCTTTTGCCGCTTCAATGACCTCGGTTTCGGTTGCATCCAACCGACCATAGGCGATATTTTCACGGATCGTGCCGCCGAACAACAGCGTTTCCTGTGGCACAATCCCAATCTGTTGGTGAATGCTGTGCTGCGTGAGAGTCCGCAAGTCTACGCCGTCAATGGACATTACGCCCGAAGTCGGATCGTAGAAGCGTGGGATTAGGTTGAACATCGTGCTTTTGCCCGCGCCGCTTGGCCCAACCAACGCAACGATTTCGCCGGGAGCTATATCGAGGGTGATGTCCTGCAAAACAGGAACATTACTGTCGTAGCTAAACGAAACATGATCAAAAGTGATACCACCTTTGGCAGAGGCCATCACTTTGGCATTCGGTGTATCAACTACTCCCGGCTTAATATCGATGATCTCGAAGACTCGCCGGATCGCGCCAAGTGCCTCGCGGAACTGTCCATAAAGATTTGCCAACCCACCCAGATTCGCGGCAATCGTCAAGCCATAGATCAAGAAGCCGAACAGTAATTCGGGTTGAAGATGACCGTCAAGTACCTCGTGTCCACCAAACCACAGAATCGCAGCAATCGCACTAAAGCCGAGAAAGGCCATGGTCGAGCCGAACAACGAACGCAATACCGCTAACCGCATCGTGAGCGAGAAAGTCTTGCCGATCTCGCTGTTATAGCGATTGACTTCGTAGTCTTCGCGGGCAAAACTCTTGACGACGCGAATCCCTTGTAACCCTTCTTCGACGACGACCAATGCGCCGGCAGTCGCATCCTGAACCTCGGTACTCAACCCCTGAAACGAGCGCCCAAAGACCATAGCGATTACGGCGATAAGGGGAGCTAGTGCCAGAATAAATAACGTCAGTCGGGGGTTGAGGAAAAAAACGATGACGATAGAGCCAATTAGAGAGATAATTTGGCTCAACAACTGTGTGATATTGTTGGTGAGAATAGACCGCACCTGAGTTACATCGCTGGACATGCGCGAGACAAGTTCACCGACTCGTCGGTTGGCAAAGAAATCTAGCGAAAGTTCATGCAGATGGCGGTATAACCCTGTCCGCAGATCAAGGACAATGCGTTCACCGATGTAAGTCAAGTTATAGTTCTGCACAAAAGAGACCGCCGACTGCACCAGAAAGATCAACACCAACCCTAGCGTAATCGCGTTAAGTTGGTCTCCACCCTTCTGTTTAAGTACCGATCCGAGCAGTTGTGAGATGACCAGCGGAAAGACCAGCCCAAGTACACTGTAAAATAACAGCGCCAAGAGCGCAACGATCATACGCCCTTTATAGGGCAGCAGGTAGCTAAACAGCCTACGCCAATTTACGGGAGTGTTAGGGGTTTGCTCATCCCGTGAGCGATCTTTGGCTCTCCTACGTGAACTACGTCCTTGAGGTCTCATGATATTTCCTTTTGAAATCTACGATACCGTAGAGCTATACGCATTTGCGTCATGATAAGTTTTAGCCGCCTTGTCATTATCAATGGCTTTATTGCTCAAGATAATATAAGTATATTATACGTATACGTATGTGTCAATAGGTCAATTTAGCTTGATCAGATTATACGGTTAATTTGTGTCAAAATGCACAATTGTTGGCTACTCCCTTTCTCGCAAACTGGCGCTAAGATAGTGCCGTTTAGAGAAGCATTTAGGATGTGTACTCAATGATTAAAATGATCAATCGGAAATGGCTGCCCTATTCGATGATGGCGGTTGTTCTGGCATTGCTGGTGAGCTGCAATAATCTCAGTGCCGGGGATTTTCTAAAATATGCAGCAACGGCGACTGCGGTAGAGCGCCTCACTTTGAAAATTGTTTCGACCAGACCCCACGATACGACAGCGTTTACCGAAGGCTTGGAACTACATGATGGGCTGTTGTACGAAAGTTCGGGACGCTATGGACAGTCAGACTTGCGGGTGGAAGATCCTCAGACAGGGAAGCTCATCCGCGAGATCTCGCTGCCTGCTAAGTATTTTGCGGAAGGGCTAACACTGGCGAACAATAAACTTGTCCAACTGACTTGGCATGAGAACGTTGCCTTCACCTACAACCCCGACACCTTCGCTCAGGGCGGAATGCTGGCCTACACAGGCGAAGGGTGGGGGTTGTGTTTCGACGGTAGCCAATTCTTTATGACCAACGGCAGTTCAAACATCGCCGTGCGCGATGCAACGACATTTGCCGTCGTGCGACAGATTCCAATCGCGCTGGGCAACCAACCTGTCGATCAGCTAAATGAGCTTGAATGTGTGGGCGACATGCTGTATGTGAATATCTGGCACAGCAACAATATTTTGCGGATCGAGAAAGCGACAGGGCGAGTCAATGCCGTGATCGATGCATCAGGACTGCTCACAGAACAAGAAACCGCCGCCGCTGGAGCAGATGGGGTGCTTAATGGTATTGCTTACGATAGTGATCACCAGACCTTTTTGATCACTGGTAAACTGTGGCCTTGGTTATTCGAAGTACAGTTTGTGCCGAAATCATAGACGCTAAGATTGGAATTGCTGAATAGTTTATATTTCAGATCGAGCAGGTTGCGCCTCGACAAAGCCGCCTGAACCAAGCATCTGGTAAATATTGGTGAGCCGTGCCCGTCGGTAAAGATCAGACAGGGTATCCCCAGTTTCCCATTCAAAGACCGGATTAGGCAAATATCCGCTGACTTTGAGGTTGCCATTGCGCCCGATGATATATCTACCATACCGCACGTGGATCGCATAGAAGGGTGAGGCTCGTATGTGAGGCCAGACTTTTTGCATAATGTCATCATCGGCAGCGAGATGCAGCAGGTAATCCTCTGTAAGATCCTTCTGAATTTTTATCTCATCGCGATACTCCGCGATTAACGGGATCGGCTCTACGTCGTGTTTCAGTGGCGTTCTGACCACCAGATCGCCGTTTTCCTCGCGAAGGATGTCAAGCGGTAACTGCTTGGCGCGGATCGGTGAGGTGCTGCCGTATAGGCGGAAACTACACATAACCATTGTCTCGTAGATAGCACCTAGTTCGGCGGTATCCAAGCCCATGAGATCCTCAGTCGGGTCGCCGCTATCGTCCATAATTTCTTTTATCTCAACGTTGAGCGCGAAGTTTAAGCGATATTCCCAGACTGCCGCTTGGAGCAACTGTGGACTGTCGGCGTAGACGATCTCGGCGTGGTAGTGTTCCATATCGTCCCACTGGTAGATCAGGACGTTGTTCTCATCCAGCGTAGTGGGGATTTTGACAAAGGCAGCGTAGGGCTTCATCTCTGCCATGAACTCGATCATCGTTTCGCGATCATAGCCGGGGGCAGGGTCAATCTGATTGCCAACCAGATTTAACATCACGGATAGCGCTCTGAGTTTGTCATCGGCCTGTAGCATCTTTTGTCCGTTAAATACGAGCAAATCAAGGAATTCGCTGATAGGCCAGTCGTTGTCCAACTCCAGATCATCGCGTTCAACCCGTAGCTCCAAGTTCGGCTCTACACCTTCCACCGCGCGCACGAACAAGCCCGCCAACTCTGGTGAATCGTCAACCGCCCAGATAGGGAGCAACTCGCGGTCTTCGCCCAAATAGTCACCGGCATAGAAAGGCGGCAGCACGCCAGCATTGCCCATTTCGATCAGCGCGATTTGGTGCAGTTCTTCGATCTCCTCACGCAGGTGATGAAGCAATTGACGCTGGTCTTTTTCTTCGTGGCTCAATATTTTTTGAAAGTTTTGCTTTGGCTTCTTGCTCATAATCATCTCCCTTATGGTCTATTGTATGTAAATCGCGAAAAGGTGCGATAAAGGCTTTAATAAACACGCGATTGCAAAAACCCCGTGCGTGTAGGACAATTATGGTTAGGTTAAGCGAAGGGTTTTAGGCAATGTCCGTCAAGAAAATTCTCACGATCAGTAAGCACGAAAAAATTCTAAAGACTCCGTCTGAGCCAGCCAAAAGGATTGGCAAAGACATCAAGCAGCTTATTCAGGATATTAAAGACACGATTGATGCGAACCCGGCAGTCGGGTTGGCTGCGCCACAGATTGGCGTATTGAAGCGCGTGTTCGGCGCACGTTTGGGTTACTACGACGATCAGAAAGATGACGACATGGCTCCGCCGACGATCTTCATCAACCCAGAAATCGTGGAGCAAAGCGAAGCTGTCGAGCGCGGCTTTGATGCGTGCCTGAGTATCCCCGGCATGTTTGGCTACACAGACCGCAACCTCAAAATCAAGATACGCTATCTCGACGAGGCAGGCAAGAAAGTTGAGCGCGATCTCGAAGGCTGGGATGCGCGAGTGTTCCAACACGAGCTAGATCACTTGGATGGCATCCTGTTTCTCCAGCGACTCCCCCTTGAAGACCTCTATGTCTACGTAACCGACGAGGAAGGCAATCGCGAACCTGTGCCGTATCTGGAAATCGTCAATCAGGCCAGCGGACCTGCTGAAAGCACGAAACTTCCGTCAACGAGCGCGAATAAACCTGGCAACCGCTCCTTGTCAGAACGCGAACAATAGCACTAAAACCACTGTTAAATCGTATTCCAGTCAACCAACCCGACAAACGTTGTTATGGTTAGGTTGTTCCGAACATATACGAGCAATCTCCGAATTTAGTCCATAACTTAGGATATTTTTTGCGTAAATCCTCTTCCTCCCATTTTTCTCCACTTATTTCGGCAGGCTCATAAGGGAAATCTGGCAGTAGATGACCTGTTTTTTCTTCATAGGCTTCTAGAGGGGCATAGAAGCCTAATTCTTCTATCATAGTATCGGGGGGATACTCAACTATATTGACAAGTAATTCCGGGTCTTTAAGTACCTGATTAAAGGTGTATTCTCCTTGACAAATCAACCATGCTCTAAAATCTGTGAAGCCATCATCTCCAGTTCCGCAGTTAATAATATGTGCCGCCGCCCACAGATCCCAGCTATAAGCACGATCTATCAGTTGCGTCAGAATTATATAATATGAAAGGATATCGTCAGCGGATAATTCAAGAAGCGCTTTGTAAAGAAGTTCAGCCTGTTTGTGTCCATCACCAGCACTAACCTCTTTAGTTCGCTTCAGTAAATTCCAGAAAGTAGCTGCATTCATTATTCCTCCAAACATAAACTATCCCATTTGAGGTGTAACGGAATAGTTTCGCAAAATAAGCTGATACGTTCTTATATGTCCAATCCAACCTATAAACCTTAGCTAAGATGTCCCCTTTGTCAATAGTGCTTCTTCAATCTATAATTCACTCAGTCTATTATTAGACGTATAGCAACTCATACACCCCTCGCTGCGTATTCCACAATATCAAGATCTATTTTTCTCGCCTCCAACAGGAAGTGTGCTTGTGACACCGATTATTGAAATTCGCAATCTAAAAAAGCGCTATCCACCTAGCTCAGCTGCCAAAGACAAGCAGGGCATTCTCGCTGTAAAAGGCATCAATCTCAGCATCGAACGTGGCGAGATCTTTAGCTTGCTTGGCCCCAACGGTGCAGGCAAAACGACGACGATTAGCATGATGAGTGGCTTGCTCACCCCTACCGAAGGCGATGTGATCATTGATGGAAAATCCATTGTCAAGGAGCCTATCGAGGTCAAGAAGCGTATCGGCGTGGTTCCACAGGAGATCGCGCTCTACCCGGATCTCAGTGCCCGCCGCAATCTGGAATTCTTCGGGAAGCTGTACGGTCTTGGCGGAACAGATCTGGCGAAACGCTGCGATGAAGTGTTGGAGTTTATCGGGCTGAAAGATCGCCAACAGGATCATGTCTCTGCTTTTTCGGGTGGGATGAAGCGCCGGGTGAATATCGGAGTCGGCTTGCTGCACAAGCCCTTGATCGTCTTTATGGATGAGCCAACTGTCGGAGTCGATCCGCAGAGCCGCCGCAATATCCTCGATACTGTCAAATTGTTGAATCAGCAGGGCATGACGGTACTCTACACGACGCATTATATGGAAGAAGCCGAGGAGCTTTCCAACCGTGTCGGGATCATCGATCATGGCGAGTTGATCGCGTGTGGTACTGAGGGCGAACTAATCCAGCAGGTCGGCGAAAAAGACGTGATTTTGCTCAAGCTTGGTGAACAAACTGAACAAGCATTGGGGATCGTCAAGGCTATACCGGGTATCGACAGCGCCACCGCCGAAGAAGGCGATTCCGGCAAACTGCGCTTACTCGCCGGACGAGGCCGTCAGGTATTGCCCGCCGTAATCCGCACGCTTGACGAAGCCCACCTGCTACCGCAGTCTATCGAAATAGTCGAGCCAAATCTTGAGGCTGTCTTCCTGCACATGACAGGCCGTGCGCTGCGTGACTGAGCTACTTGCAAGGAGACATGCCGATGGATTTTAGAAAGTTCGCCATTATTGCGTTCAAGGATATACGGGCGCTGCTCATGGATCGGGCGGCGCTGGTGATCAATATCCTGATTCCGCTGATCCTGACCTTCGTGATCGGGGCAGCCTTTAGCGGTCTGAGCAGCGGTGGCTCCCCGATCAAGCATATTCCGGTGGTGGTCGTCAACCATGATGCGGGCGCAACACTCGGTACGCAGCAGATTAACTTTGGGCAGACCTTCACCGATACACTGAGACAGGTGGGTGATCTATTGGACGTGACTATCCTGACTGACGAAGCAGAAGCCAAAGCGCAGGTCATTCAGGGGAAAGCCGCCGTCGCGATTATGATCCCCGCCGATTTCTCGCAGACTTTGAACCCGACCAACGCCTCCTTCGGCGATAACAAGATCAATCTAGCGCTGTTTCGCGATTCGGGTTCGCCTCTCTCCGCCGATATTGCCAGCGCAGTGGTACGGCAGATCCTTAACAGCTTTACCAACGCCAATGTTGCGGTCTATGCCGCCAGCAAAACAGACAGCAATCCCTTGTTCCTCATCACGCAGTCGGGCACGATAGCTCAGGAAGTCGGGGCAAAAACAGGCGGCAGCGACGCTCCGGTGCAAGTCACCACATCACAGAGCGCAGCATCTGAGGGGCCAACTGCCAGTCTATTACAATATTTTGCCCCGGCAATGGCTGTCTTTTTCCTGAACTTCGCGATGGCCTTTGGCGCAATCACGCTGCTAGAGGAGCGCGATAACTGGACATTGCAGCGGATGCTCATTTCACCGACCCGCCGACTTACGATTTTGGCGGGTAAACTGGCTGGCACGTATGTCAATGGGCTGTTACAAGTCACGACGTTGATTATTGCCACATCACTGCTTGCGCCGATTTTGGGTAACAAGAGCGCCGTCTGGGGCAATAACCTCCCTGCGTTGGCAATCTTAACAGTGGTCGTTGTTGCTGCATCAACGGGTTTTGGTACCCTGCTAGCGGCACTCGCCAAAACCCGACAGCAAGCTAGTATCTACACAAGCGCCGTGCTAACCATTATGGGCTTGGTGGGCGGTGCGTTTACCCCAACCAGTGTATCAGCAGGTTTTCTGAGTAAGCTCACGATCAACTATTGGGCGACCAACGCCTACGCAACTTTGGGGCAAACGGGCGATCTTGCCACCGTATTGCCGAATATCGCGGCGCTGCTGATCATGTTCATTGTATTTTTTGGCAGCGGCGTGATCCTGTTCAGCCGCCGTTTGGACGTTTAACCTGAAGGGGTTACTTTATGCCTGCCATCCTTACTATCGCGTTTAATCAAGTGCGTAGTACGCTCGTTGAACGGGGATCGCTAATCAGCTTGATCGCTGTCCCGTTAGTCATGATGATTTTTCTGGGGAGCGCGGTCAATGGCTCCGCACCCACTGGCGAGATCTATGATGTAGTACGCAGCCACGATCCCAATGACGTGCTGGCGCTCCAATTAGTCGCTCTATTGCGTGCCGATGGCGAAAAGCAGATTCAGGGCAAAGATCGGTTTATTGTGTGCGATCTGGCGCAGCCTGCTGACCAGCCGGAACCATGCAAACTCTCTAGCTTGAAATCGGATGACGATTTGGCAGCGTTTGCCAAGCAGCGCGTGGACGACTCGACGGTCAAGGCTTCGATCTCGCTCCCGGCAGATTTTACGAACACGCTGCGAAGTGGGAAAACTGTCAATGTGACGGTTGATGCCCAAGGTGGCCCTACCGCTGCCCAATCGATTCAGCAGCAAGTGGCAGCAGTCAGCGCCCGCCTGAGCGGCTCGATTCTGGCGGCGAGGATAGTGACCGATAAGGCCAAAGGCGACTCTACCTTCTACGATAAAGTCTATGCAGCAGCGGATAGTGTCTGGGCGAAAGACCCTGTGCAGATCAACGAGACGTTCAGCACCTCAACCGGAACTGCTGCCGGCACGGGGTTTGGACAAAGCGGCCCCGGCATTGGTGCGATGTTTGTCTTGATTAATGCACTGATCCTCGCTGAAGTTTTCATCACGGAACGGCGGCAAGGCACGCTGCAACGGTTGATGGTGCTACCGATCTCTCGGACACAGGTTCTCGCGGGGAAGCTGTTGGGACAATATCTGCTGTGCCTGCTCATCTTTGCGGTGATGCTTGTGGCAGGCTCGATCTTCGGGGTGCAGTGGGGCGATCCGTTGGGTGTGGTCGCGATTGTGCTAGTCTATACGTTGGCGGTCACGGCGATGGGCTTGTGGTTCTCCACAGTCGCCAAAACTGACGGTCAGGCAAATGGGCTGCGCTTGCTCGCCGCGATGATTCTGGCTCCGCTGGGTGGCGCGTGGTGGACACTCGCGATTGTCCCGGCGTGGATGCAGTCCATTGGCAGAATCTCACCGATCTACTGGTCGCAGGATGCCTTCACTAAGATGATCTTTTACGGCGCTCATCTGGTGGACATCCTGCCTTCGATTGGCGTACTGTTGGTCTTTGCGGCGGTATTCTTCGCGCTAGGCGTGAGTCGCTTCCGCTACGAGTAGCCCTAGCGCTTGGATGTTGGGGCGGCTGTCGCGGCGGCGGGAGAGGTCGGCGCAGGTGTTGGGGTAATCGTCGGGAGAAAGTCGCGATAAGGCCGCACCAGAAAGCTCATGAAGTGGCTGTTGAGTTCGTCGCTGATGGGTTGTGTCGTGTCCGGGGAGATCAGCATGACAATATTCGAGAATTGAACGACCTTCCATTTTTGGAAGTTTCCGGCAAGTCCTGCTCGAAAAGCATCTTTTTCCGCTTGTGTTAAAGAATCATAACTTAAGAAGATGAATTGTCCGCTGTCAGTTCCGCGCCGAACGTTAAACTGAACCGCCTGAGTTGCCTTCCACGTATTATCGGGGACGGTCAGCGTTTTGAGGTTTTCAATGGGTACCCCTGCGTTTTTTATGTAGTCGAGTACATTATTCGCTGTATTGGTCGGTAAGGCTACTGCTGTCGGTATGGGAGGTGGTGGCTGATTTGCCGTGAATGAGTAGGTTCCCACACAGATTAAAAGAATCAGTAAACCACTTACAGCGAGGGTCACTTTCTGACGTTGGTTTAATGCCGCAAGACGATCTGGGATCGTGTTTCCGGTTGGTCTCCTGACGGAAGTCGTTTTGGTTGCACGCCTAGGATCAATGGAGGGTTTAGAGCGCGTTGGCTGGCCTGCCTGAGGACTTGTCTGCGTTGCACGACTTTGTGGACGATTTGGTTGGCTGGCTTGGGAAGTTCGTTTGGGGTCAACAGGCGCAGGAATCGAAGGTTTAGACGGTGGAACGGCACCCGTCACCTGCGTCATGCGCTTTGTCTCAGCAGCGCGTTGTATTTCCTGCGTTTTACGTCTTTTTAGTTCTTCCGCAAGGGATTTTTTTGGTGGTTGGTTGGTCATGGCGAGTACTGGACTGTCACCGGAGAAAATATCGTTGACCCATCTTTAGCTTGAATAACCACTGACGGTGGGCACAAGCTTGCGTTCGCTGTTGTGAAAGACAGGTAGGGCTGCCAAATAAAGGTATTACCTCCATTTGACGTAACTGGTGCAGGATCACCATTCACGTCGGTACCAACATATTTATTGGTGCTGCCGATAAGTGTAGTTACAGGCTTGGTGGTAAAACCTAGCACAACCAGACCTGTTTTGGCAGGCGCAGGTGAAGTCACTACCCAACAATTTGCACTCTGGATCTCAAACGTACCAACGACACTGTTATTTTTGCCAAGCGCACCACCAACGACACCAAAGACACGCTTGATCGCTTGCCCCATCGCCCACGCACCTGCAATCGTAACAACCGCCACCAATGCCAAGATCAACGCATACTCGACTAGTCCCTGACCCTTTGTTCGTTTGCGTAGTTTTGATTTATTCATCTCTATAATTTCTTGTTCTGGGTTCATTGATATGCTTCCATTCTGACATTGTTGGTATTATATACCGAAAAATTGACCTGTGCGAGATAGGTCGTTTACCCGGTTAATCAACTTTTAAGGTTTTAACATAGATAGGATTCAGTATAGCAGGTCAACATTAAGCGGGTCATTTCAACAAAAAGCGACACTGTAAAAACGGTATCGCTTTTTGTCCACATATTTTGATAGACCGTCAAGCCAAGCGGTTACTTATCCGACTCTAACATAGCCGCGGCAGCGCGATCCGCCATGACTAACAGTGTACCGTTCACCGGATGGATGCGCTGCGATGGGAGATTATCGGGAAGCAGCGGCCCCTTGAAAACCGCATACAGCATCTCGGCTTTGGCTTTGCCCGATACTAGAAAGACAACGCTGCTGGCATTATTGATCACGCCTGCCGTCAAGGTGATGCGCGTTGTGTTGTGCTGCGGAACAGGATTTGCGACCACAAGCGTGCTGTCATCGGCGGTGAGAGCTTCGGTGTGCGGGAACAGCGAAGCAGTATGCCCATCGTCGCCCATACCGAGCAGGATCAGGTCGAAGGTTGGCAGTTGGCCTTTTTCAAGCTGGAAAAACGCCCGCAGTTCGCCAGCATAGCGGGCTGCCGCTTCGCGTGCCGAAAGTTGACCTGTCAGCAAGCCATGAATGTTTTCCGGTGGGATCGGTACTTTGGAGAGCAGCGTTTCACGCGCCATTAGTTGATTGCTCTCTGGGTTGTCTACAGGAACATCGCGTTCGTCGCCCCAGAAGACATGGACATTTGCCCATGCCACCTGATCGCGGTAAGGAGGTTCGGCTAACAGTTGATATAGCGCTTTGGGCGTGGAACCACCCGACAGCGCCACGGCGAAACGTCCGTGTTGCGCGATAGCTGCCCGCGCTGTATCGACGAAGTGCTGTGCCGCCTGCTGAGCCAGTGCCACGCCATCGTTGGCAAGCACAATAGTCGCCCGCACCGAAGGGGTAATAACCTTCGGTGAAAGCATTGAGGCAACGGTCAGTGCATCTTCAAAAACCTGATCATGGCCTGTCAGATCCATGACCGAACTTAGCAGCGTACCCGCGCTGCCCGATGGTACGGAAACCGCCCGGTGTGGCCCATCGGCGGGGACGATATAGTCACCTTTGTCAGACAGCGAGATCGTATAGGCTTTCTGATCGGCGGTCAACGTAACCTGTTGCAAGCCGGGTGTGCCCTTACTCTCGGCCCGCAGTCGCAGCGCGACGCTACTCTGATCCGCTTTGGCAGTCCATGTATCGGCGGCGGTATCGCTCGGCATGAGCCACCACCCCAAGCGGCTGATCAACCAGCCAATGAACAGCAACCCCTGAGTGCGTGCGCCACTGTGGACGATCTCGACTTCATGAATGGTATGCAGCGCGGCACGATCTTCGGCGCGGTCAAAGGCTTGTGCGAGTGCTCTTCGCCAAGGGGTCAAGCGCTGCCAGTTGAGATCGAACAGGTTGGCGTGGATATGCGGAGCTGCCATCAACGCTTCGAGGTTATGCAGCGCAGTGGAGCCGGAGTCGAACGTTGCCGAATCGACGACTAAGCCATCGACGACTTCACCAAGCGCCTTGACCAGCGAATCATCGGGCAGCAGTTCACCTTGACAAAATAGGTAAACCGGCAGATCGGAGAGCAACAGACTTTGCACGGCGGCAGGCACACGATCAGTTGCGTCAACGCCGGCCTTGATCAGTATTTCTTCACAACATACCTGCATCCGCGTTTCTACTGTACCCAGTGTGGGGCGGCAAAACACCGACGGGATCGCTTCCAGCATATCGGCTTGATCGTCGCCTTCGATCACGATGGCGCGGCACGGATGCCCCTGTGTCACTTCGCTAATGAGTGCTGCCAGCGCCGACGCATCGTCAGTGCTGTGGAGTACCAGATTAAGAGTCGTCGCCCGCAAGACCGCGTTCTTGCCATCTGCCTCAGCAAGCTGCGACCACAGCGCACTCAGCGCTTGTTCGACCCCGGCAATACCAGTACTTTTCTCGGAAATAACCGACAGATTGTGGTTGCTGTTCGTGGAATTATTATTACTAACATTTGGCGTGGTGCTCATCAATGGGTTCCTTCTGGCTGCTAGAGCCTACGCCAACTCCGACCATCTTGTTCTATCCATTCATCAGCTTCGGTTGGCCCCCATGATCCAGCGGGGTATTGCGGTAATTTCGTTATCCCCTGAGCGGCCCAACCTTCCAAAAAGCGCGTCATGAGTACCCATGCGACATCGACTTCATCGTCACGGGCAAACAATTTGCTGTCGCCAAGCAGTGCATCCAGCAGCAGCCGTTCATAGGCTTCGGGTGTGGGCACGCCGAACGATGTCCCATAGCGGAAGTCCATATTGACTTCGCGCAGCTTGACAGCTTGTCCCGGCAGCTTGGCATCGAAGCGAATGGTAATGCCTTCGTCGGGCTGAATACGCAGGATCAGGCGATTAGGGGTAGGTGTACCTGCTGCCTTGCCAAACAAGGTGAGCGGTGTATTGCGGAATTTGAGTGCCACTTCGGTAACACGCTTGGGCAATGCCTTGCCTGTCCGCAAATAGAACGGGACATCCGCCCAGCGCCAGTTATCGATCAGCAGTTTGAGCGCGACATAAGTTTCCGTGGTCGAGTTAGGCGCAATCTCATCGCTTTGGAGATATGCTTTGACCTGCTTGCCCTCTACCGAACCTTCGGAATACTGCCCGCGCACACTATATTGGCCTACTTCGGATGGGTCGATAGGTCGGATCGCCCGCAGCAGCTTGACTTTTTCATCGTGAATATCCATCGCATTCCAGACCGCAGGCGGCTCCATCGCGACGAGGGACAGCACTTGCAGTACGTGGTTCTGGATGATGTCGCGCATCGCGCCCGACTCATCATAATATTGCCCACGCGATTCAACGCTGACGGTTTCGGCAACAGTGATCTGGATATTGTCGATATAGTTACGATTCCACAACGGCTCAAAGATCGCGTTGGCGAAGCGGAAAACAGCGATATTCTGTACCGTCTCTTTGCCCAGATAGTGATCGATACGGTAGATCTGATCTTCCTGATAGACCTTGCGTAAGTTTTGGTTCAGCACTCGCGCCGAGTCCAGATCCTTACCAAGTGGCTTCTCAATGATGATCCGCGTGTAGCCATCACTCTTGTTCAGACCAGACTCGCCCAAAAACCCCGCGACTTCGGAATAGAGATCGGGCGGGATCGCCAGATAGAATAGGCGATTGGCCTGCGTGCCACGTTCCCGATCCAGTTGATCCAGCCGTTCGCCCAGTTTGTGATAGTCTTCAACCTTGTCGAACTGGACTTGCTGGTAGAACATCGACTCCGCGAAGCCACTCCATACCGTATCGTTGATGCCTGTCCGTGAAAACTTCGCCACATCTTTGGACATCTCATCGCGGAGCTTTTCGTCAGTCCAGTCACGGCGACCTACCCCGACAACAGTATAGGGCTGTGGCAGCAGATTATCATGCGCCAGATTATACAAAGCCGAACTGAGCTTGCGGGCGGCAAGATCCCCGGTCACACCGAAAATAACGATTGTTGCGGCAACGGGGACATTGGTTTCATCCAAGCCTTCCCGCAGTGGATTTTCAGCTAATAGATTCACAGGATTAACCACGCGACCCTCATCTTTCCCGGCGGTTCGCTGGTTTCAGCCACCGCCTGCATCTAATCATACAGATCGAGCTAGTAAAACACCAATTTCATTCGATTTCAGCAAACAATTTACCTCACCCTGACTTTCACGCTATGAACTGAGAAAGGAGGGCGAGGTAAATTGCATCGATAGCTACAACTCTATAACAGCAGCTTTCGTTTTAAATATGTCCATCAGTGGTGAGGTGGGCACGTTCGTCCCAGTTCGAGTGGAAAACGCCCGGTTTATCGGTACGCAAATACGTGTGCGCTCCGAACAGATCGCGCTGCGCCTGAATCAAGTTGGCGGGCAGGCGTGGGCTGCGATAGCTGTCATAGTACGCTAACGATGCACTGAAAGCCGGGGTTGGCACGCCAGCCTTGATCGCTTCAGTAACCACAAAGCGCCAATCGTTCTGATAATCATCAATCGCTTTCTGGAACTTGGGAGCTAGCAGCAGATTGGTCAGATCGGGATTTGCGTCATAAGCCGCAGTTATATCTTCGAGGAATACGGCGCGGATAATGCAGCCCGCTCGCCAGATTGCAGCGGATTTGCCTAACGGAATGCCATACTTATATTCATCGCTCGCCATTCTGATCAGCGCCATACCCTGAGCGTAGGCGCAGATTTTGCTGCTGTAGAGTGCCCGACGTACCGCTTCGATGAGCTTCTTTTTGTCGCCCTGATAGTTGGCTTGTGGCCCACCGAGGATCTTCGAGGCGGCTTCACGTTCCTCTTTGAACGCGGAAATAATGCGCGACTCGACGGCTGAGGTCAAGGTGTGGATTGGTGCGCCGAGGTCAAGCGCATTCTGGCTAGTCCATTTGCCCGTGCCTTTTTGCCCCGCCGCATCCAACACATAATCGACCAATTCTCCCGACTCGCCGCCATCGTCTTGCTTGCGGAAGATATACCCGGTAATCTCGATCAGGAACGAGTTCAGTTCGCCCTTGTTCCATTCCTCGAAAGTTTCCGCGAGTTCAGCATTGCTTAGGCCGCCTAACCGCTTGAGGATGTCATAGCTTTCGGCGATAAGCTGCATGTCGCCGTACTCGATGCCGTTATGAACCATCTTGACATAGTGTCCAGC
The DNA here is from genome assembly GCA_040007395.1 of Chloroflexota bacterium. Classification (GTDB taxonomy): domain Bacteria; phylum Chloroflexota; class Anaerolineae; order Aggregatilineales; family UBA2796; genus DATGFK01. Next base: position 12,052 of record JBDTVG010000281.1, on the reverse strand, counting down.
GCCACCCGGCCCCAGATAGGTTACGCACGGCGCACCATCACTAGGCGCTTTGGCTGAGATGGCGATGAGAATATCCTTGACCACATTGTAGGCTTCTTCGCTGCCACCGGGCATGAGGCTTGGCCCCCAGAGTGCGCCCTCTTCACCACCGCTTACGCCTAACCCCAGAAACAAGATACCCTTCGCGGCAAGTTCTTTTTGGCGGCGTTCGCTGTCGGGGAAGAAACTGTTGCCGCCGTCGATAATCAGGTCACCGGGTTCCAGCAACGGGACAAGCTGATCGATCACCGCGTCTACGGGTGCCCCCGCCTTGACCATGATCTGAATGCGGCGCGGACGTTTGAGCATCGCCACAAATTCTGAGAGTTCTTTAGCTCCTGCAATATGATGGCCTGCACCCGGTCCCGCGACAAATTCTTCTGTAGTAGCAGTAGTACGATTGTAGACTGCCACCTTAAACCCATTGCGCTCGACATTCAAGACGAGGTTCTGGCCCATTACCGCCAGCCCAATTAATCCAAAATCATAATCAGCCATATATGTACTCTCCTCAAGTATTGGGGAAGGCACTGGCCTTCCCCTTGTAGAGTTAGTTTAAACAGGAAGATGACAAAATGCTAACAGCAAGGTGACTACTTAGGCATCAGTTCGTAAGAGTGCAATTCGGCTTATTGCGGTAAAGGAGTAATCTAAACCGATGACTCGTCAAGGCAATCGTCGATTTTCTCTATCAATGAATGGTTTACAAGCAGTTCAGTAACTTGATACATCAAGTCGTTAAAACTGTCTGCCATATAAACCTGTCCGTACAATTCAAGGTATCTTGACATCCATGCCGCGTAACTGTCAATTCGTTCCTCCGTATTTATGGTTAAAGTTGATACAATCGAACACACATAACGTAATGTCATCTCAATAAAAAAGGGCGCAAAAGCTTCCTTTCTTAGAGGGTTTTCCACACTCAAATAGATACATTTTTGATGCAAGACAGTGGTCAATGCTACGGCTGTGTCTTCCTCAATAACAGTTGGAAAGACCTCTTTAACCATATAGATTAGCATCGTTTTCGTTTCTTCCATCGAATTACTCATGGCACATTTAATGGCGGATATTAGGCAAATTTTGCAGGAATACTATCTACTAACCAATGGTGCGGGTTATTTTCAACTTAACGGTGCCATTTGCACCTAAAAAACTTGCACTTTTGCTGTTTTATCTCTCTTTTAATGTTCTCTTTAGGGTTCGATTGGCCTGCCCAACTAGCGCTGCTGCCGTTTTTCAGACCCGCACCATTGGTTACTAGAAACAGATCGACGAATTGGATACCTATCTTAAAACTTACAATCTATCCGTAAATTCATATTTTCCGCATCATAGCGGCAGAATTCGCAATTTACGGATAGATACGTAGTCTGGCTGAGTTGTTACACAGCAAGGTGGAGCATTATTTGCGCTTTTCGGCTGCGGCATCTACCGCTTCAAGGATCTTGTACAAGCCTTTATCGACACTGCCCGTAATGTGCAGCCGTACTACTCGCCGCCCTTTGCTCTGCAACGCTTGAAGATCGCCCGCTGCCTGAGCCTGCTTGAGTGTGCTAAAACCATAGGGCGCTTCGGGGATCGCTGGGTTGGTGCTATCGGCAACCGTGATCTGGATGAACACACCATTGTTGGGGCCGCCCTTGTGCAATTGGCCTGTCGAGTGCAGGAAGCGGGGGCCAAAGCCAAGCGTTACCGCTCGCTTGAAGGTGTGGCGCAGCTTGCGGCGGACAAGTTCAAGCATCTCTGTCGTATCTGCCGACTGACGCAGATACGCCATTAATGCCAAGTAATCTCCGGAACGGGTCAGGCTCAGGAAGGCTGCTAACTGTCCCGCCAGTTCTGAGGCGTTGTAGCTGTGCTGTGTGCAGAGTTCGTGCAGCAGTTTACCTGTCGCTTCATCGGCGTATAAACTCACGCCATCTTCGGTCAGAAGTGGCGCACCTTCAGGTAAATGTCCGTCTTTGACAAACGTTTCGAGCAAGCGATTGGTGTTGGTCTTGCTTTCCGCAACATTCGGCTCATCAAATGGATTAACCTTGAGCACCATGCTCGCAATGGAAGCAGCGAATTCCCAGCGGAAGAACTCCGCGCCGAGGTCGGATTTGTCGCGCAGTTCAAGCGTCACGATGGGGTGGCCCGCTTCCTGCAACATTTGAACCTGATCGTCCGGATTGCCCGATGCCCCTTCCAACCGTAAGTAGACGAATAGGCGATCATCAAGATAATCATGGGGCAGGCCAATCGATGCGCCTGTCACAGGCACAATACCTTTGCCTTCCTTGCCCGTGCTTTCCGCGACAAGCTGTTCAGCCCAAGCCCCAAAGCCAGCGATCTCTGGGCTAATGATGAACGTAAGTTTATCATGCCCATTTTGCGCCAAAACGCCCATGATCGCTCCAAGCCACACGCCGGGGTGATTGTTTCCCGTGACATTCGCGGCACTAGCGGACTGCATTTCGGCAGCGGTGTCCTGAATCTTCTCGAACTCCTGCCCAAGCAGTGCCGCCGGAACCAGCCCAAAATAACTCAGCGCCGCATAACGCCCGCCGATGTCGGCAGGATTCAGGAAAGTGTGGCGGAACTTCAAATCTTTGGCCCAGCCTTCAAGCTGCGATCCCGGATCGGTAACGGCGATGAAGTGATCGCCCGCATTCTCTGTATATTTGGCGTAGAAGTAGCGCTGCAAGGACAGCGTTTCGAGCGTGGCGCCTGATTTCGAGGCAACGATAAAGACTGTTTTGGCAAGATCGACGGTCTTTTCGACGTTGCTAATCGCGTCGGGATCGGTGCTATCCAGCACAATCAAGGCGGGGAAGCCAGCTTGCTGACCGAAGGTTTTCCAAATGGCTTCTGGTGCGAGACTGCTGCCCCCCATGCCCAACAAAACAGCGTGCTTCCAGCCAAGCTGCTTCGACTCATCGCGCAAGTCTTGCAAGGCTTTGCGATCAATGCGTCCGTCGTTCGCAACAGTTAGCCACCCCAAACGGTTGGCAATGCTTTGTTCTTGGGTGTCCTTCCATAGCGTTGTGTCATGTGCCCAAGTGCGTGTAATGCTTTTCTGATCCCGCAGCCGCTTGATTTCGACTTCGACGGGCTGTTGGTACACGCCAAGTACGACTTTCTGGCGCTGCATAAACCCGCTCATCAATAGTTTGCGCTTGCCCTCGATCCGGGCGATCAGCTTCTTGAACGAGTCAATGAACGACTCAACGCCGTCTTCCTGCAACTGCTGCGTCACCTTGTCGAGATCGATGCCCACTTCAGCTAGCTTATCCAGCGTTTCTTGCGCCTGATCGAAGTTATCGTCAATGGTTTGCGCCGCTGTACCATGATCTTTGAAGGCAAACAGCGTGGCTTTGGGCAGCGTATTAACGGTATCCGGCCCGATCAGCCTATCGACATACATCGTGTCAGGATAAGCGGGATTCTTCGTCCCGGTACTGGCCCATAGTGGACGCTGAACCTGTGCGCCTGCCGCCCGCAGCTTGGCAAAACGATCCCCATAGAAGATCGCTTTGAAGTGCTTATAGGCAATCTTCGCATTAGCGATAGCAGCTTTGCCGAGCAGTTGGTTGTTTGCCGTTACGCGATCAATATCGCGGCCTTGCGCGGCACGAATGTTATTTTCAAGCTGCTTATCGACCATCACATCGATCCGGCTCAGGAAGAAACTGGCAACCGAAGCCAACCCTTTGACATCCAAGCCAGCTTCGACGCGACGTTCCAAGGCTCGGATATAGCGTTCGGCAACCTGTAAATAATTATCTACAGAAAACAGCAGTGTAATATTGATGTTGATCCCAGCAAATAGGGCTTCTTCTATGGCGGGCAACCCCGCTGCCGTACCGGGAATCTTGATCATGAGGTTGGGGCGATCTACGGCTTTGAACAGCCGCTTGGCTTCACTCAAGGTGGTCGCAGTATCGTCCGCAATTAGCGGAGAGACTTCGAGACTGATATAGCCGTCGATTCCTTTGGTGCGATCATAGATCGGGCGCAGCAGGTCGGCGGCGTGCTGAATATCATCAATCGCCAAGCCATCGAAAACTTCATTTATTTCCAGATCCATCGAGTCGCGAATCCAGTCGTCGTAAAAGTTGCCCTCGCCAATCGCCTTCTCGAAAATGGTTGGGTTCGAGGTCATGCCCAGAACACCATAATCATCGATCAGATTTTGCAATTCACCCGATTGGATCATCTCGCGGCTGAGATTATCGTACCAGAGGCTCTGTCCATACTTTTGAACCTGGACAGTTGGGTTATGCGTTGGACTAGCTACGGGGCTATCTTTGGGATTACTTGTCATCCAGACCTCCAATGAACCTTTGCACTGAATAGATAAAATTCGACATTAAAAGCAGATTGTACAACGTGGCACATTCTTCTAAACCATTTTCCTTTGGAAAACGGATTGTGTCTATATTGAATAGACGTACTAATCTAGGTACGCCTTACACCCGCAGCGCTAATCCCACGATCCAGAAGTTTCGATCAGCAGTTTCCCTTCTTCACATTCTGGGCACTTGATCCATGCTTCCTGATTATCATATTGAACACCGTTAACTTTGGTTTGCACTTCAACATTGACACTACCGCACATGGTACACGTACTGACAGCAGCAGGGACATGCTCATCGAAGGTGTCCAGCGCCTCGCGAAACAACGGCAGCAGATCGCGGGCACGCCGATCCCCAATCACGGCATCGGCTTCCATTTGGATGATGTCATGGCGGGCTGTTCTGAGGGCTTGTTGAGTTTCCTCATCGCTGTTAGCGACCATGACTGAAACAAGATGATGACAATCTTTACAAATTGCCAGCGCGTAGTGATTGCGCAAAAACATCGGGGCGATGCCCGAACCACCGTCGTGCAGTTCGTCCTCTATATAATAGTTGCACAAAGGGCACGGATGGACACGTAGTAATCTTCCCATGTCGATGTCGGCTCCTGAATAAAATCGACACTTCCAACGCTATCAAACCTATCGATTAGGATGGGTTCCTAACCTACTTCTATTCTACAACTTTTCTGCGATTGATTTCGCCTGTGTAAAAAGTAGAAGGTAATCTGGCCCCCCAGCCTTTGAATCCGTTCCACTCATATTGAAGCCGCCAAAGGGATGTACGCCGACCAACGCCCCGGTACATTTTCGGTTGAAGTACAGGTTGCCAACATGAAATTCCTGTCGTGCCAATTCAAGGCGCATCCGACTGCGGCTGTACACTGCACCCGTTAGCCCAAACTCGGTGCTGTTAGCGATCTCCAGCGCATCGTTGAAATCTTTGGCGCGGATCATCGCTAACACTGGCCCAAAGATTTCCTCTTGCGCGATTCGGGCATTTGGCGGCACATCGCCAAAGATCGTCGGCTCGATAAAGTAGCCGCCTTCACGGGTTTCTTTGGCCTTGCCGCCTAGCAGCAAATGGCCTTCCTGCGTGCCGACTTCAATATAGTCCATGATCGTTTTCATGGCATTCTTATCGGAGACTGGCCCCTGATGGATGTGTGCTCCGCTGTCGGGTGCGCCCTGAACAAGCTGGCGCGTTTTTTCCACCACCCGATTCTGGACGGTATCGTAGACCTTATCCACGATAATCGCCCGCGATCCGGCGGAACACTTCTGACCCTGAAAGCCAAAAGCGCTGGTCACGATGCCCTCTGCCGCCGCCTCAAGATCGGCGGTTTCATCGACTAATACCGCATCTTTGCCGCCCATCTCCAAGGCGGTACGCTTGAGCCACTTTTGCCCCGGCTGAACCTTCGCCGCACGCTCGAAGATTCGCATTCCGACCTCTTTGCTGCCAGTGAAAGCAATAAATCGTGTATGCGGATGATCCACTAACGTATCGCCAATCGCGGCACCCGGCCCCGGCACAAAATTGAGGACTCCCGATGGCAGCCCATTTTGCCACAGCAGTTCGCAGAATTTGTAGGCGATCATTGGCGTGATACTGGCGGGTTTGAGGACAACAGAGTTGCCTGCCACAATCGCTGCGCTGGTCATGCCTACCATAATCGCGTTCGGAAAGTTCCACGGCGGGATGACTGCGCCTACGCCAAGCGGGATGTATTGCAGTTCGTTTTGTTCGCCGGGGTTCAGGGTGAGCAAACTGCTAGCTTCGGTCAGACGGATCATTTGGCGAGCATAATATTCGAGGAAGTCAATTGCTTCGGCGGTATCGGCATCGGCTTCTGCCCACGACTTTCCAATCTCAAAGACCATCCATGCGCTAAACTCGTGTTTGCGCTGGCGCATTGCGGAGGCCGCGCTCAACAGATAACGGGCACGTTCCTGAGGATCGACATTGCGCCACGACTTGAATGCTTCGGCAGCGGCGGCAATGGCGCGTTCCCCATCCTCTTTGCGGCCTTTGGCAAACGTCCCGATGATCTCGGCAGGTCGCGAAGGATTGATCGAGTCGAACGTATCCTCTGTCCACAGTTCGTTTGCCCCGATGTGCAGCGGATACTTGCGGCCTAGTTGAGCACGTACTGTGCTAATGGCTTCTTCAAAGGCGTACACATTGGCGGGCTTTGAGAAGTCGGTCAGGGGTTCATTTTTGAAAGGGGCAAGGCCAGTCATGAAAGGTTGCCTTTCTTGCATAGATCGGCAGTTGACCACCGACTGCTACGAAAATAGCACTTGCGAAGGGATTGTACAAGTTAAATGCTGTGCATCGTATAGGTGCGTTATTGTCGTTCTTATCAAGGCGATGGGGTGGAACTCAGTGGAAAAGAGGGTGTGGTCGGCCTGAGTTGAATGGTTTTGACTGATACTCCTCCACCTTCTATGAAGCCTCCAGCAATATTCTCAGGATAGCCATAAATAGGGTTGTACTTTACTTCAACAAATGGCGAAAAAAGAACGTGCCACGTTGTACTGAACAATCCATCAACCGTCGAATCGCCGTATTTACTTGGTGCAATCATAGTAAAAGGTGTGCCATCCACACTAACGGTCACTACCTGCCCATCACGTACTTCCAAAATGGTATCTGTATTTGGCATCAAGTATGGATTTAGATTTGCGTACCCACTCTGCGTAAGAGTGATGTTGTAGTCATTTGCACCGTGCAAAGTCCACATAGCTTTAGCTACGAAATAAGGAATAACCCTTGTGGCACCGCAACAAACGCAAGGAAAGAGACACAACCCTACCAGAGCGAATAACAAAAGTGAGCTTCTCCGATGGGCACGCTCATGTACTTCCCGCCGAAGTGCAACGGGAGTATAAGTCTCACTCACTTACACCTGCTTTTGCAGATTGAGCCGTGCTTTAGCTTTGACCAGTGTGAGTAAATGGTCAATCTGGCGAAACTGTTCCATTTCAATACGTTCTTCATCGGTAAGATTGCCTGAACGGTTCTTATTCAACAATTCATGTGCTCGGTCTTGCAACACATCGGGAAGGCGGTAAGCAGCAATTTCCTGTAAAGTCGGAGCCGCGCTCAGGAAATCAGTCACCGTATCTTCAATTGATCTAACGGGTGTGTCTGTCACGCTATAACTCCTATCTACCTTTCAGACGATTATAGTATGTTGTTAGGTTAACGGTAGATAAACGCCTGAAACTTGGACTGTGTAATCACACTTTTACGGCTCACTTAGATATTCCCACAGCGCCACCAACGGCAGCGCAGGTTGATTGGCGGCCTGAGCATTTTGCGCGGCGAAGCGACCCAAATTCCAAGTGATGACCAATTCCCGTTTGGCGCGGGTAATGCCCACATACAGCAGGCGCAGCCGTTCGGCGGCATAGTCGATTCGCGATTGTTGCGTTTCCTGCCCTTCGACGTAGCGTGTTTCGCTGGTCAGGGCGCGGAGTTGAGCAAGCGTTTCAGCCTGCAAGTTCAGATCATCGCGGACGAAGTAGCGTTCGCTGATGTACTTATCGAAGGGTTGCACCGAGGGGAAACTGTAATTGCTGACCGCCATCAGGTACACGCGATCCCATTCCAGCCCTTTGGCAGCGTGCATCGTGGCAATCGTCACGCGACCCGGTTGTGCCTCGTAGCCCTGTTCCACGTCATCGAAGCCGAGGAATTTGCGCTCGTTCTGGCTGATAGCCCGGAGTTCGTCAGCGAACTGTGGCAAGCGCCAATGCGGGTTATTGAACGAAGCGGCGCGTAGCAACTGCGCGATCTTGTAACTCAGCGCAATATCGGGCGGGTTGGCGAACATTTCCTGACTCACGGTCAGGATAAGCTGATCGATGGGCAGAATAGCGGCTTGCAGCCAACGTACCACTAACTGTCGGAAACTTTCGAGATCGTCAAATAGATCAGGCGCATCAACGTTTAACTTGAGCGCATCTAGTGGCAAGTCGCCGGGGCTGGGCCACAAAAATGCCTCGACATTCCGCAGCCGCGACAGGGCGCTAACGGCTTTATTGAGCAGTTCGTCTAGGGGCGGTGTGCGATCTGTGTCCTCAAGGTTGCCCAGATGCGGAGGCCACCAGATGTCGCGGTATAGTGCCGCCAATGCCGCCGAATCAATTGGGGTCGCTAGATAGACCAAGACCGTGTACAGCTTTTGCGCGGCGGCGCGAGTAGCCGTTGTACTGCGTAGTAGTTCATCATAGGGGACATTACGCTCACGCAGCTTTTCCGCCAGCTTGAAGCCGCGATCATTGGCAGGGACAAGTACTGCTGCTGTCAGGTCGGGGTGGTCAGCCAACCAGCGTTCAAGCGAGGTTGCGACCAGTTCAAGTTCCTTTTCCGGCGAGATCGTCGCTCCCGGTTGGTAATGGATGTGGATCAGCGCTTCGCTGTCGGGCGGGTTCGGGTGAAGATCGCCGGGGGAAGTCGGTACGATTTCCTGCGGGTAAAAAGCTAACGTCCGTAGATCCTCTACTGGATGTTCGCTGGCAGTCCACCGGACAAGGGCATTCGCCAGATCGAGAATTGGCACGGCTGAACGGCCTGCTTCGGTCAAGCTGTAGGATTTTACGCCTTCCTCAAGCAAGAAGTCCCGTAGAAAACGTGGGTTTGCCGTCGTGAAGGTGGTGTTAATCGCCTGATTCGGGTCGCCAACCCGCACCCAGTTTTTGCCGCCGGAAAGCAAGCGCAGCATCCGTTCCTGCAATTCACTGCTGTCTTGCGCCTCATCTTCGAGAATATAAGGCCAGCGCTTTTGCAGCCGCTTGCGATAGGCTTCATCAGTTTGCAGCGCCATAAGCGCCAGCCGTACCAGATCGTCGAAGTCTACCGCGCCGCGATAGGCAAGGCCGCGCTGATAGGTTTCATAGACTTCGACCCCAAACCGTGCCAACGGCAGGTCTTCACCAGAGTCTTCGAGACGTTGGCGAAGTTCGGTGGGATCTAACAATTGATCCTTCGCTTGCCGGATAAAAGCGTCCGCGATACCCACTGCCAATTCGGGCAGATCGTGCATCTGAATGCGCCGCACGTTTTTTTCGTCGGCTCGGAAGTCGTCATCAAGGTATTGGTTGAACATATCGCCCGACGTTTTGAGCAGACTGTCTACAGTTTCGCGGAGCATAGCAGCAGCGGCGCGATCATCCATAATCAGAAAATCTTCCGCCAGCCCAACCAACGAAGGCCGTTCTCGTACAATATCGTGTGCCAAACCGTGTAGCGTGCGGACACGATAGCCGATGTAGGGCAGTAAACCGCGCTGCGTTGTCACAATGTTGCCGATGCGCGCCTTGAAGCTGTTGACCGCCGAGTTGGCAAAGGTGACGATCAGCACTTCCTGTTCTTCGGCAGTGCCATTTTCAACCAAGCGCTCGACCAGTCGCGCCGCAAGGTTCGAGAGCGTAAAAGTCTTGCCGCTGCCCGGTACGGCTGCTACACCGAGTTTGCCGCTGCGGTAGCTCATAATGTCGTTTTGCTCAGGTCGGAACAGTGGACTCAGAATTGGCGGGATCACGCGACCTCCTCGTCACCAAGCGCATTCGCTGGTAGATCCGGCAAATGTCGCCGCAAAATCTGCTGGAAGACGCGCAGCAATGGCCCGCGCTGCTCGAAACCTTCCTCACCCAAGGCGGTAATCCCCAGATAGATCTGCTGGCGGCAGCGGCGCGTCAAGCCCATCATAATCTTATACAGCAAACCTGTTTGCGCCTCGCTCTCCATATCATCTGTCCATGGCAAGTCGGCGGGATAGTCACGACGCAGAACGTAGGGATGGGTTAATGGTTGTTCGAGCCGTTCCCACCATGCATCGCTGCCCACATCCAGCCAAAATTGGTAATCCACAACACGATTACGCATCAGGAACGTAAAGGCAGGCGCAAGGAACACAGCATTAGTTTCCTCATCTTGCCAGCTTTGCACATGCAGCGCCGAAAGGAAGCGCTGATCGAGCAGCGACAGATATTCCTGAGCCGCTTGAGTCCAATCGGGCGTTGTGTCGGGGTACAGTGTTTGCCGGAAGCGCTGCGCCGACGCGACCAACTGCCCCGTGACTCGCCCCGCATCCAGATCGGTGTGATAGCCGTAACCGGGTTGCGACAGAATCTCGCCAAACAGCCGCCGCAAAAAGTGATCGAGGGGAGCCGTACCAAGTTGGCTACGCGCATTCGCTAGCCACTGACGCAGCGCATCAAAGCGTTCCCCTGCCACATACGTGATTCGCATCTGCATGTCGGCGTTGATCTGCGTGAAGGCTGAGAGTTCGCCGCTGGCAGGACGGTAGATGATGCTCGCTAGCAATCGCGCCCGGACTGGATCTAGCCCAACGATTGTTTGTGATAGCGCATCAGCAACATCCGCCATGGCGGGCGAACTAGCTGCCCACGTCGGTTGTGCCAGCGCGGTGAGCGTCAGCATGGCACGGGTCACGGGTTCATCGTGTAGTGCCCGCGAAGGTCGATGCGTTCGGGTGGCGATGCCCGCCGCATTCAGCCGATAGCTCAGACCGAAGCGCAGCGAATCGCTCAGATACGGCGCTAAGACAGCAATCTGGTGCGGTTCAATATGCTGTTCCTTGACCAATGCAATGATTTTGTTGGCTGTCCACTCCACCATTTGTGGATAGTAGTGGTGAAATTCATATTGGAAGGCAGCCAGTGCGTCACCACTAGAGAGCTGATCAGGCGGAGTCAAGGTGGGGCCAAGACTGCGATTGAATTCATCACCTAGTGCTAGCATCGATGGCTGAGAATAGTTCAACGTTGTAACCGTTTCGCGCTGAGTACAGATCTGTGCGAGATCGTGAGCAGTATCGGGATCTGCGCCCAAAAAGATTCGGTAGCCGCCATCCGTATCATAAATGAGTAAACTGCCAATGGTATGGGGTAGCAGCCAGCGGATAAAGTCGTGCGCGGCGGGGTTATCTTCTTCGATGTTATCCGCGATCAGGAAATCATAGCTGCCCAAAAAGCGCTTGCTAAAGTTGGTATCGTGGCGCAGCACCTTATCAAACGTTTCGACAATCAAGGAGAAGTCGAGTAGGTTGTGTTCCAGACAATAGCTGCGGAACTGTGCTGCCAATTCTGCCGCCGCCGTATAGACAGGTGGGCGACTCGAATGACGTTCGCCCCATGCCATTGTCAAGCGCTGCGCGACTTCATCCACCGGAAAGCGCAAGATCGCGGCCTTATGCAAATTGTCGAGGACTTGTGAGATAATGCGCGGCTGGGCCATCTTCACACCATCAAAGCTTCCGCCAATGAGCATTGGCGTAGCGACCCGCGCCATATAATATTGCGCTGTCTCAATATTAAGGAAGATCGGTTCGCGTTCGGGCATGGCAAAGCCCATCGGCGCTGCGATGATAGGCCAGTAGGTTTCAATCGCCCGCCGTGCGATTCCGGCTAATGTCTGAATATCCACCATGCCACCCGCCATCTTTGAATGGTGAACGGCAAGCTGGTAGGGTCGTCCGTAGGTGGCCTGTGGCACAAGCACCAAAATTCGATCTGGTGCAATCTCTGCCTCAAGCAGTGAGAGCAGATAGCGTGTGGCGCGGGTTGTCTTTCCACTCCCCGCAGGCCCTTCCAGAAAAGTTTTATCCAGAAAATTTTACGCCCCGTAAGCCCGTTGAT
>JBDTVG010000280.1:0-12267 GCA_040007395.1 Chloroflexota bacterium | reverse complement strand
GGCGAACCTGCCTCGCAACTGACTCCTAAAGTCGCGCCAACCTTCGTCCCGTAATTAGCACGAAGGCCATAAAGCGGAGTCAAGGTAACTTGGCTCCGTTTGTCGCGCAAAAAAGACCTCTATGTACACTGCGAATTGCGAGATAAGCAGCAACTTAGAGGTCTTTTCTTGGTCATCCTCCCTATTCGGGATGACTCATGTTTATTCACTCACGTTACGCACACCTTATTTTAGGCTAGATGGCCTCACCCCCGGCCCCTCGCCCTTTGGGAGAGGGGAATAAGATCAGTCTGGTGGAAAGTCCCTCTCCTTTGGGAGAGGGATTTAGGGTGAGGGCGGCTTTGCATAAAAATACCTTCTGCGTAAGGTGAGTTGTTCAGTTCACTAGCCGTCGAATGATCGATAACGACTGATTAGGTCAAGCAGTTGGCAAATTAAGCAGACTGTTGGTCAGCCGGGACAGTCTCCACCGTGCGGCAGCGAACCGAGAACATTATCGGCGAGTGAGCAGGATTCATTTGCCAAGACATGTGGTTTTTCTCCGTGTGAATGATTGATTAGAGATCAGACAGTTGCTTACTATTTGTAAGTAGATATACTAAAGTAATTTGTGGTTGTCAAGAACAAACTTTTCTGATAGGATAAACTCTGATCGAACACCTGTCCTTAAGTAACCTGAACCACCCACTGTTACTTGACGTTAGGGTAGAAAGAGGCGGTTCATGCGCTATAGTGAAAACATTTGTACACGGTATCAATACGCTGCGGATATGATCAGCCGCCGTTGGACGGCGTTGATTCTCAAGGTATTGATGGACAAACCGTTGCGCTTCAATGAGCTTGGCGATCTACTTGCTGTCGTCAGTGACCGGGTACTTTCGGAACGTCTCAAGGAATTGGAACAGGAACAGATTGTCGAACGGCGGGTTTATACGGAAATACCTGTGCGGGTTGAGTATAGCTTGACCGAAAAAGGCCGTGACCTGTCCCCGGTGATCAATGCTATCGAGAAGTGGAGTCACGACTGGATCGAACTTGATCCAGATGTGCTGACTGTTGTCGAGCATAACCTTGAACCGGCGGGCATCCCTTGTGACTCAGAAGATGCTGACGAAGCATGTCCCTAGCTGCGCCGATATGCAGCTAAGGTGGGGCATATGTATTTTTAATGTGGAGCCTAAGCGATGTTAAAAGTACGTCTATCGATTGTAAGCATTGTAAGCATTATGTCTCTATGGTTTATGGTGAGTCCCAGCCCAATCGCCGCACAAGACTCACCGAAAGCGACTGGCACTGAATGCACACCCTTTGCCATCAGGCAGGATACCGATAGTTTCCCAGAGATAGAGGGGAAATCGGAACATCAGGAATTGTGGGCGCTGCTATTCCCCTATCATCTGCCGATCCGCACCGACGAAGACATCAAAATTGTGTGGCGCATGACGGGCGTTGGTACATTCCAATTGTTTGCCCAACACACAGATGGCACGATTATTCCCCCTATTTGGGGGCCGGAAGAACACGGCGGCTCAAGTTGGCATCGCCCCGGCGAAGAATGGGGTACGGGGTTCCACTTTCCAAAGGCGGGTTGCTGGCGGATCGTCGTGCAGTATGGCACGGATAGCGGTGAAGTGGATCTACTCATCGTTGATCCACCTGAATGGCAAATTTTTTAGGCAAACTACATCACGCCGATTAGCTTACAAGGCGTTCCATTAGCAGCACAGGCCGGATGCGTTCAATCGCCCAGTCGATCTCAGTGCGCGTGATAATCAGTGGCGGCGCAAAGCGGATAATATTGTGATGTGTCTCTTTGGAGAGGATACCCTGTTCCTGCAACGCCTGACAAAAACGGCGTGCGCCCCCTGCTTCGGGGATCAACTCCACTCCGATTAGTAGGCCACGTCCGCGAATCTCTCTGACGTTGGGGCTATCGATTGCCTGCAAGCGCTCGCGGAAATACTCGCCCATCTCAGCCGCATTTTGCACCATGTTTTCTTCGACCAACACCCGCAGTGCAGCGCGGGCGACACTAGCACCGAGTGGATTGCCACCAAACGTACTACCATGATCGCCGGGATTGATGACACTCATAATCGTGGCGCTGGCGAGTACCGCCGACACAGGGTAGAACCCACCCGATAGCGCTTTGCCCAGAATGAGAATATCGGCGCGAACTGCGTCATAATCCTGTGCAAACAGCTTCCCGGTACGCCCTAGCCCAGTTTGAATTTCGTCAGCAATGAGCAAGACATTGTGCCGCTGGCAAATCTCGGCAGCACGCGCCAGATAACCCGCTGGGGGGATGATTACGCCACCTTCGCCCTGAATCGGTTCGACCAGAAAGCCAACCGTATTCGGCGAGATCGCCGCTTCGAGTGCTGCCGAGTCGCCGTAGGCAACGATCTTGAAGCCGGGTGTGAACGGCGCAAAGCCATCTTGATATTGGGTTTCGCTGCTAAAGCCGATAATTGTGGTGGTGCGTCCATGAAAGTTCCCGGCACAGACAATGATCTCGGCTTGTCCAGCCACAACCCCTTTGATTTTATAGCCCCATTTGCGAGCCAGTTTGAGCGCCGTTTCGACGGCTTCGGCTCCGCTGTTCATGGGCAGGATCTTCTCGTAGCCGCTTAAGTCGCTGAGTTCTTTGTAGAACGGGCCAAGCTGATCGTTGCGAAAAGCCCGCGAGGTGAGCGTGACGCGGCTGGCTTGTTCGATCAGCGCCTGTCGAATTGCAGGGTGAGCGTGACCCTGATTAACAGCCGAATAGGCACTTAAGCAGTCCAGATAACGCTTACCTTCGACATCCGTGACCCAAACACCCTCCCCTTCCTGAATAACGACATCCAGCGGGAGATAGTTGTTCGCTCCATACTTTTCTTCAAGGGCGATAAAGGTCTCGGATAGTCTATCGTTTACCTGCTGCATGGTGATCTCCTGAGAAAAACTGATCTAAATTAGGGTGAATAATTCTAAATATATTATATATAATCTTGAGAGACGCACAATCAATCGCTAAGTTCTGAATTCTGTGACAGGCTTAAGCGTGACACCAACCGCCATTGCCGCACGTTGCTGCGGCACGTCTGCTGTGATCAGC
Organism: Chloroflexota bacterium; assembly: GCA_040007395.1. Lineage (GTDB taxonomy): Bacteria > Chloroflexota > Anaerolineae > Aggregatilineales > UBA2796 > DATGFK01. Next base: position 9,167 of record JBDTVG010000280.1, on the reverse strand, counting down.
GGGCATTGATATTTTTCCGCCAGAGCAATATAGATCGAATCGTATATGGCTAATTGGTGATCCAACCCAATGGTCAGGGCGCGTATGTAGACCGACTCGGCAGGTACAATAGTCAGTGGGAGCGCTAATAAATCCTGAACGCTTTGCATCGCTTGAGCACGAGCCACACCCTGAAAGCGAACATGTTTCCACAGAACGTTGATACATTCTAGGCGACAAAACTCTGGTATATACAGAAAATCACCACTTTTTAGTCGTGCGAACAGCGCAATAGTTTGTGGTGTATAACTTTCCTTGACGAAGCGACTGATCACAATGGAAGCGTCTACGACGAAGACCGCCATTAGCGCTCTCTATCTTCACGTAGCAGTTCCAGCGAAGATTTTGCGCTGGGTGGCAAGATAATCATGTTTTGGTCAATAGAGCTGAATATTTCATCGAGTGAGCGCTCCGCCTCTGTGAAACTCTCAGAGGAGCGTTGTTCAGTCACTTCTCGCCTGACAATTTCCTGAACTAATATCAGAAGTTCATCCAGCGTCATCTCACCAACGGTTTGGCGGTCTGCCATGTTTTTATCCTCCATTATCTCATCTTTGCTATTATCCGACGGGTTGAGACCTAAATCAACAGTATAGCAAAAGTGGATTCAAAAAAATTGCAAATAAGGCCAAATTGAAATGCACCCAGCTTTCTAATATGTAGAAAGCCGGATGCAGTAATCCTAACGATATTTTCAGTACAGTTAGCCCGTTGAGCTACGGGACGAAAGTCGGCGCAACTTTCACGGCAGGAGCAGTAGATCCCGACTGGTTAGCGATGGTCGGAGCCACCGTGTTCCAGTGACCTGCAACGGGCTTATCATTGGCAACGCCGAGCGTAAAGTTGAAGTCGGCAAAGCCAGTCGCGATGACGTTCTTGAGATAGATCAACCCATTTGAGGGACGGAACACACCGATCCCGGATTTTCCGACGTGCGTCCAGTCGCCAGCGATGGGTAGGTCATTGGCAATGCCTAGTGTCGCCGAATAGTCAGCGAACACGCTGCAATTGCATACCTTGTTGCTTAAGTAGAACGTGACGCTGGAGGGACGGAAAATACCGGGGCTATCCACGCCGTCGCCGTTCCAGTCACCCGCTACGCCGGTGTCGCCGGGAACCCCGAGCACCATCTGGTAATCGGCAAAGCCTGTCGTCAGTGTATTCTTGAGGTAGATCAAGCCATTGGAAGGCCGGAAGATGCCGACACCATCGATGCCGTCGCCGTTCCAGTCGCCCGCGATTGGTGTATCGTTGGGAACGCCCAACACAAAGGTGTAGGCCACTGGTGCGGCACTAGCGTTTGAATTTTTGAGATAGAACGTTGCGGTGCTTGGACGAAACACCCCAATGGTCGAAATGCCATCGCCGTCCCAGTCGCCAGCAATCGGAAGATCCGTTGCCACGCCAAAGGGAGTGGTAATATCGGCAAACCCGCTAGACAGACTGTTCCGTAGATAGAACGTCGTCGCTGAGGGGCGGAACACACCAACGGTATCACCCGTCCCACCTGTCGATTCGGGAATAGCGATAGTCCACACGCTGCGCCCGTGCGTAAAGGCTGCCAGAGTCGAACGCTGTGCATCTAGTGCAAGCTGCCCGACCACGGCATTGGGCAACCCAACGTTGAGCGCTGTCCAAGTGCCGCCGTCGTTGGTGGTAAAGTACACGCCATAGTCGGTACCGATAACCAGTACCCGTGTCCCACCGCTGTAGTAGACGACGACCGAGTTGATCGGATACGACGGCAGCGTTCCTGATATATCCGTCCAAGCGCTAGCCCCGCCATTGGTGGTTTTCCAGATATGGCCTGCGTTTCCGCTGAAAAAATTACCAGTAGTTACAAAGGCTGTATTGCCTGTTGAATCTCCGGGGTCAACAGCAATCGAGGTTATATATTGCCCGCTAAAGGTATTCGCAGTCTGGATATAGGTATGCTGAGTTCCCGAATTACCTTGCGTTGTTTTAAACACGGTCCCGTTTTCTAGTCCGCCATAGATCACGGCGCTGTTGGCAGGGGCAACGGCGACTGCTGAAACCCGCACACCACCGAAAGTTTGGCTGCTCTGATACCAACTTGTTGTGGCATTGGTTGTTTCATAGACTGCATCTGTTCCTGCGATCAGGTGATTTTCGTTAGCACGATCTAGCACATAGGGCATGTAGAACTCGCTGTCACCAGCCAGATCGGCTATCTGACCGCCCGCTGTGCCATCGCCCCAACTGGTGCCCCCATTCGTGCTTTTTCGCAGCGATACACCGAAATTTTCTGTGTACATGATCTGCGGATGTACTTGATTGATCACAGCAAACCCGCCGTCACCGCCCCACACCAGAGGCCAGATCGGAGCTTTGTCGTAGCGCATCGTGCCGTTATCTTGAGTGCCGCCTAATGCTAAGCGATTGTTGACAAAGTTCGGACCAAGATCGCCACCCGTAAATTCTGTGATAGCAAGGCCAGCCGTATTCAGATTTGAGTAAACAACGCTTGTTGCTATAGGATTCGTAGTATTGTTTGAGAAATAAATGCCGCCGTCGTTGCCAACATACAGGCCACACGGCGCTGCGTTGCAAGCCGCGAAGGCAAAAGCGTGCTGGTCAGGATGGATATTGCTGTTATCAAAACTGTAGACAGAGGTGATATTGCGCCAGTTGCCGCTAGCCGCCCTAGCATCCAATGTGTTCGCTACATCGACACCACCGCCGTATACAATGTCATCGTTCAGCGGGTCAACGATCAGCGCGACATCATACCAGCCCTGACCGCCGAAGCCACCATCGGTGAAATTCTGGTTCAAACTCAGCATCGGACTCCAGTTTGTGCCGCCGTTAGTGGTGTAGTAACCACCGTTATAGGAACCGTTGACATAGACATCGCCACCACTGCCATGAGTAATGACCACATACACGACACTGGGGTTTGAAGGAGCGACTGCTAGTACCGAACGATCCCAATTGCCCGCCACTGGCAAGCCTGTCGTGAGTAGATTCCAAGTCGCACCGCCATCGGTGGACTTATACATGCCGCTAAAGCGCATGGTCACATAAAGGGTCGATGGGGTGGTGGTTGCGTCGATCCCCAGATCATCAGCTTTTGTAGTGCCTGAGCCAGGTAATCCGCCACCGACTAGCGCCCAAGTTGCGCCGCTGTCTGTACTGGCGTACAGACCATGTCGGCTTGCCGCAAAGACATGCGTGGAATTGTGGGGATCAACGATGACTTTGGAGATCGCATTGGTGCGTGATCCAAAGGTTGCTGTGCCATACAGCGTCCAAGTCGCTCCGGCGTTGGTCGATTTGAGTATGCCTGCACCATAGTAGCTATCGCCACTTTGGTTCGGTTCGCCAGTACCTGCGTAGACAATATTGTGGTTGTTCGGGTCAATCGCAATCGCCCCAATGGCAAGACTAGCCTGAAAATCCGTAACAGGACTCCATAATGTGCCGTTGTTAGTCGTTTTCCAGACCCCGCCGCCTGCCGTGCCTGCGTAAACAACACCCGTCGTCGTCGTATCAACGGCAAGTGAGGCAATACGGCCTGCATAGTTGTTTCCACCGCCCGCACTAATCGGAGAAGGGCCAATCAAGTGCCACGCCGTGTTAGCGGGTGGTTGATTGATCGATGGCCCAGATGGGCTTGCCGCGCTGACCCGATTTGAAGCGGGCAGTTGGCTGGCTTGAGGGAAAGTCGCGGCTTTGGCCCGCGCTGCCACGAGCATTTGCGGCGTGACCCCCTTGAGTCGTTGCCCCCAGTACTCATCCTGTCCCCGGTGATCGACGGGTGTCCAGCGCGACCCTGACTGTGCCTGAACAGAATTGTGACTGGTGATGAACAAAATTAGCCCGATGGCAATAAGTAGACTTGCCATAAATAGGCGCAACTTAAGAAGCGCGGCATGGCGTGTAAAAAGACTCACAATATTCTCTCCCTACAAAATCTTGAAGACGACGATCTACGATACTAACTCTTTTAACAAGAAATTTAACTATTGTTACTGTTTTCCAACGATGGATCGCCGTCGCCTTTTGCGCCATAGACGTTGACCAACAGGCCACTCATTAGTCCGGCGACATAACGCACTGCCGAGATAGTATGCCCATAGCGCATCCGGGTCGGGCCAAGTACGCCGAGTGTACCTGTCGCTTGACCGTTCACACCGTAGCGGCTAAGTACCATACTCAGATGGGTGATCTCGCTCCAACGGCCTTCACCAGCAATGACCACCGTTACCCGCCCCACACTCTGATCAAGCGCTTCGGAGAGAATCCCAGCAAGCAGGTGGCGCTCCTCCATCAAGCGAAGTACCTGTTGTGCGCCCTGACTTTCGGTAAACTGCGGCAGCACATCGCTCAACCCTTCGCGGTAGGTCACGACATACTGCTTGTGATCGGATTCCTCAAGCGCGTCGGTGATAATCTCTAACATTTCGCGCTCAAGTTCATTGTCGGCGGCACGGCTGCGCGCTTTAACCTGTTCCCCAGTTAGTCCATCGCAGATCGTGTTCAGGTGCAAAGCAGCAGCACTAAGCGCTTCCTGTGACAGCGCTTCCGCTAGGGTCAGTAGTTGTTGACGTACCTCGCCACCATACAATACCAGCACCATCAGGACGAGTCTGCCCTGTGTGGAGATCAGTTCGATGTGCTTGAACTGGCTGCTAAAAGCGCGTGGTGCGGTGACCAGTGCTGCACCATTTGAAGTACGGGCCAGAGTCGAGACAGCAAGCTGCATCCACTGCTCAACATCTACTGGGGCTTGGCTAAACCGTTCGGTAATATTTTTCTGTTCCTCAATTGGCAGTTCGCCCAATTCGCCGTCATCCAGTAGGCGTTTGACGAAATAGCGATACCCCGCTTCGGTAGGGATACGTCCCGCCGAATGGTGTGGAGCAATGACATAACCCAGTTCTTCCAAAACGGCTAACTCGTTACGGATCGTCGCGCTACTGATGCTAGTGAGGTATAGATCGGCGAGGTGTTTGCTGCTGATCGGTTCGAGATTATTGGTATATTCACGAACAACGAGCGCCAGAATATTTTCCTGACGTTCGGTAAGGTTGGTCGAGCTTGCCGCGTCTCTATTCATAGATGTGAGTCCTCCTTGACAACTTTAGCGAACCATTGATAATGACAGCTAAATTGTCGAGTGAAAATACCACTAACGCCAGATAAGGTCAAAGTGCGTCACCGTGTGGCGTGATCAACAAGTAAGTAATGTGCTATAAGGAGCAACCGTTCAATGAGCCAGTATACCTTTGAAGTCACCGATACCAATTGGCAGGATGAAGTGTTGAAGTCGGGGACACCCGTCCTAGTCGATTTTTGGGCTGAATGGTGCGGCCCGTGCAAGATGATCGCGCCGATTGTTGACGAGCTTGCTAAGAAGTATGATGGCAAACTGCGCGTCGGCAAGATGGACGTAGATTCTGAACCGAATACCGCTGAGTCACTCGGTATTCAAGGCATCCCCACCTTGATCCTGTTCAAGGGTGGTCAGCCAGTGGCGCAGGTCGTCGGCTATCGTACTAAAGACCAGCTAGACGCTGCCATCTCCAAGCATCTCGAACTGGAAAAAGCATAACCTCTGTCTCTCAAAAGAGCAGTTTTTAGCCCGGTGTTTTTACATTCACCGGGCTTTTTGTTTGCCCCAAATCACTGCTGACATAGGGTTGTCACTCGTGCCTTGTATATTATGGCTATGTCGAAAATCCATAAAATATGAGGAGATAGACGCTATGCAACAGAATGGTGCCAATACTATAAACAGAACTGCCGAAGCAAATACTGTAATAAACCCCATCGTGACGGAACGCAAAGGGGTGTATTATGTTGTGTTCTGCATCACTTCCTATGCAACCTTTGCCGATGCATATGCGGCTGCACCCGATACTATCGCGGCGCATGTGGCTCGCTCAAAGGGGCTGCATGAGCAAGGAACATTGCTGATGGCAGGTGCGTTCCTCGACAACCCACATGAACCCCTTAGTACAATGGCTGTCTTGACTGGCCATGAAGCTGCCGAAAATTATATAAAGGGCGATCCCTTCGTTTTGAACGGTACTGTGGCGAAGTGGTACATCCGCGAATGGGCTAACATCTTCGCCTAACCGATTTTTAAACGAGTCTGCTTCCTACAATACGGGTAGGAAACAGACTCGTTTTGTTAGCTTTCCAAGAGCCACTGCGCCGCGTCTTTAGCGTGATACGTCACAATCATATCTGCCCCGGCTCGCTTTATCCCGGTGAGCGTTTCCATCACGATCTTGCGTTCGTCGATCCAACCCTTTGCCGCCGCCGCTTTGACCATACTGTATTCGCCGCTGACGTTATAAGCCGCCAACGGTAGATCGAACGCATCACGCACGCGCCGCACAATATCCAGATAGGCCAACGCAGGCTTGACCATGAGCATATCTGCACCCTCATGAACGTCAAGCTGTGCTTCGCGGAGCGCTTCACGAGCGTTAGCGGGGTCCATCTGATAGCTGTGACGATCTCCAAACTGCGGCGGACTTTGCGCTGCATCGCGGAACGGGCCGTAGAAACTGCTGGCATACTTCACGGCATACGACAGAATATTGACGTTGCCGAAATCGTCACCGTCCAGCGCCGCCCGGATCGCGCCGACCATGCCATCCATCATGCCGCTGGGCGCGACAATATCCGCACCCGCCGCCGCATGGGAGATCACGACCTGCTGCAAAATCTTGAGCGTCTCGTCGTTGATAACCTGTCCGTCGCGCACAATTCCGCAGTGACCATGATCGGTATACTCGCACATACACACATCGGTGATGACCAGCATTTCTGGCTGTGTAGCTTTGATCGTTTTGATGGCTTGCTGTACAATGCCGTCTGAGGCAAAGTTCTCGCTGCCGATGCTGTCTTTGCTGGCAGGTAGGCCAAACAACAGCACAGCGGGAATCCCTAACTTGGCGATACTGTTGGCTTCCTCAGCCAGCCGATCAATCGAGAAGTGATAGACACCGGGCATCGATGGGATTTCTTCGTGGACATCACGCCCATGCAAGACGAACAGCGGATAGATAAAATCTTGGGGCGAAAGCTGTGTCTCGCGGATCATGCTGCGTAACGCGGAACTGGTTCGCAATCGCCGCATTCGCGTTGTTGGGAAGTTCATAATTGTAATTTCTCCTCAAGGGCTGCTACCAACCCCGGAATTGTATAGTCATCGGCGACTAGATCCACATGCAGGCCAAGATCGCGGGCAGTGTGCGCCGTGATGGGGCCGATACAGGCGATAGTCGCCTCTCGTGCAATGGTCAGCGCCTCGCTGCCAAGCAGTTCAAAGAAATAGCGAACCGTCGAAGAACTGGTAAAGGTCAGCACGTCTACACCCGCCCGCAGATCGGCATACGCCGCCGGATCGGGATTGCCGCGCACTGTCTGGTATACGGGGATCTCATCGACTATCGCACCATATGCTACCAACTGTTCGCGCAAAGTCGCCCGTGCAATATCGGCGCGTAGTAGCAGGAAGCGTTTGCCAGCCATTGAGCCAAGCGCGATGAGCGACTCGACAATCGCTTCGGCAACGTATTTATCGGGTTGCAGGGCAGCGTGTAAACCATATGTACTCAACGCCGCTGCTGTCGCTGGCCCGATCACTGCAATCTGGCACGAGTCGAAAGCAGAGCGTAACAGGCCAAGCGCCGCCATACGATCCAATGCAATCTTCACCCCGTTGACACTGGTAAAGATCACCCACTCGTAATCCCTCACCTGCTTGAGTGCCGAGTCTAATCCTTCATTATCGGGAATTGGTGCAATCTGAATCGTGGGGAACATTAACGGGATCGCGCCAACTTCGCGCAACATCTCGACCAGCGCCGATGATTGCGCGGCGGGTCGCGTAATCACGATCCGTTTGCCCACCAATGGATGCGTTATGCGGGTCAAGCTGGCATATCCTTTCGCATCGCGTCTCGAATCGTGTCAAGCAGATCGCCAGCGCCTTGTTCTAGTGCTGCTTGTGCCAACTTTATGCCGAGCGCGATTGCTCCACCATGATTAACTGTGTCTATTGACTCTCGGAGAGTGATCAGTGTTGAACCGTCGAGGCTGGCGACTCGTCCGGTGAGTCGCAAGATTGCGCCGTCAATTTTTGCCAATGCCGCTACAGGCAGCCGACAGCCAGAATCGAGTGCGTTCAGAAAGGCGCGTTCAGCCTCGACAGCGATTTGTGTTTCCAAGTGATTTAGCGGCGCGAGTAAACTGCGAATTACCGTGTCATCGGCACGGCACTGAATCGCCAACGCGCCTTGTGCTGGGGCAGGTAACATCATATCTGCCGTGAGAATTTCGGTGATGTGGCCTGCCATTGCTAACCGATCTAGTCCTGCTTCGGCTAGCACAATCGCATCATACGGGCCGTCGGCTGCAAGGGCTTTGTTGATCCGTGTCGGGACGTTGCCGCGCAATGATAATGTTTTGAGGTCAGGCCGCGCCGCTTTGATCTGTGCTACCCGCCGCAAACTGCTTGTACCCACCGTTGCGCCGTTGGGCAATGCCGCCAACGCTTGACCCGTGCGGCTGATCAGTGCGTCATAGGGCGAGGCGCGTTCGGGGATCGCGCCAATGGTAAAAGCCGCGTCAAGATCAGTAGGCAGATCTTTGAGGCTGTGTACCGCCAGATCGATCTCGCCAGCGAGCAACGCGCTTTCCAGTTCGGCGGTGAATACACCCTTACCGCCAATTTCTGGCAGCGGCCTATCGATCACACGATCCCCATGCGTCACGAAAAATTGCAGCACGACTTCGCTATCGGGATAGAGCGTCTTCAACCGTGCTGTCACATAATCGGCCTGCCAGACTGCCAGTTGGCTCTGCCGCGTCCCGATCACAATACGCCGCTGAGTCATGGTTGAGTCGCCATCAAATCAAACAGGTCATCGACTACGCTGGCGTACAGTTCACCCTGACCTTCGGCTGTTTGTGCCTTGAGCCGCAAGGTCGGATGGTGCAGCAGTTTGTTGATTAGGCGATGGCTGAACTCGTCCAGCAGTTGCCGTTGATGTTCGTCAAGTTCGGGCAAACGGTGGAGCAAGTGATCAAGTTCGGCCTGACGAATCGCGTCGGCTTTCGCGCGCAAATTCTGGATCACTGGAACAGCC
>JBDTVG010000279.1:0-6255 GCA_040007395.1 Chloroflexota bacterium | reverse complement strand
ACAGTGCTTACGCGGCACTGGATTTCCTGAATGCTTGTGCCAGCCTGGTGCGGCCCGTGACGGTCATCACCCGGTTGCGCCTGGATGCCGCGTTGTATGAGCCTGCTCCGCCTTACTCTGGCAGAGGTTGTCCGCGTAAGAAAGGCGCACGCTTGCCCACCCCACAGCAACTCGTCGACAAGCCTGACACCCTCTGGCAACGCTTGACCTTGCCCTGGTACGACCATCGGCTCCGTGAGTTGGATATTGCCACTTTCACGGCGGTCTGGTATCACACTGGCTTGCCTACCCAGCCCGATATTGTTTGTCGCCCTGACCGCTTGACCGCTAATAGCACCCGATATGCCAATCGTCGCGGCCCCGACAAAAGGAGCCGATTCTTCGCCGAGTGCCGCGACGAAGAATGCGGCTTCGGGACCGAGCGCTCCGAAAGTGGCGGCTCCAACTACCACACCGACCCCCAGCGCCACCAAGCCAATCAGTAGCCTCTTGTTGGTGTCGTCACTGTCACGGTGACCGATGATGGTCACCTTGGTTCGCAGCCCATCGGCAGTCAGCGTCTGTCCGTTGGGTGAGAGCAGGTTGACGGGGTTGCCGCCCGTATAACTGTACGGGTTGCGCGACATAGCGCTGTCAGCCATGCCCTCGAAGGGGTCGCGGGTCAGGAAGGTGCCCGTCGCCGGGTCGAGGTAGCGGGTGTTCAGGTACACCAAGACATTTGCGTCGGTTTGCGCTCGCGTTATTCGCGGCGTAGGCAGGGTTCGTGATGCAAAATAACACCGATTAGGACAAAACAAATTTGATGTCGTTTTCGATTTGTTCCCTTTCTGCAGAAGACCAATAAGGTTTCTTTTCAATTTCGGTCAACAAGGTACGGATTTGTTGTTGCGTTTCAGGGGTGGCGTTTCGATAGGCAGTTTGCAATGCTTCCAGCCTCTCGGGACGAGCCAAAGCGCGGATATAGCAATCTAATGCCCAAGTTCGCCCTGAATAGAATAATCGTGGAGTTGCGTCTACGAGATATTTCACCACAAAATTATGATCAAACGTCCACCAAATATAATTGAGCAAGCGATCCATAGGAGGCGAAATCCGCGCTTTATCGATGAATATGTCGAATAAACCTAGGATTAAACTTGGATCAGGCTCACTTTTACTGAGCATTTCCAATGCCTCGACAAATGCGGTTGCTTCCTCCTCATCTTTGAGAGTTCGATTTTCCATAAATATCTGTAGGAGATTTGACACTGCCATCGGAAAATTTCTCATTCATGACTCCGTAGGTCAACACAAGACAATGATATCCAAAGCCCTGATTTGGCTCTAATGACCATTGAAGATGATGTCCGTAATGTTCTAATGGTGATCAAGGTCATGCCCTCGAAGGGGTCATGATGAGCCTGCCGCTGGGTCGAGATAGCGGGCGTTTACGAATGGAATTCTCATTTCCTTTCCGTACAAGTTTAACGCGAAACAGACCATGTTCGGGACTCACCGATTTTCCCGTGTTATACTTTCGGGCTGGCGGCATATCATGGTTGAAGGAGTCAGTACTAACAATGCCTAACCTGCTCGAATATCACATCGGACGGCTAAAAGATAAAAATGCCGAGATACGTCTGAAATCGATTAACGAATTGAAACTGCTCGGCGATCCCACCGCGTTGGAGCCACTAGAGCAAATCTTCCGCACCGACTCAGAACCCGAAGTGCGGAAAGCCGCTCAAGAAGCCGGACGCGAGATCTATCTCAAGAGCCAAAAGAAGCCTTGATACTCGCCGAGCGATGTGATGCGTTGATAGTGTAAGTTCACTGTGTAGATTGGTAACTGTCGAATGGATAACCCGAACACTTCCCCAGAAACGGCGGCGCTAACCCCTACGCCAGCCGCGCCAAACAAGATAAGCCCTGTACTGCTGGTATTTTTGATCTTCCCCTTGCTTGGCATTGTCGCGGCTTTCGCGACGGGTAGACCCACTAGCGGCACGACGGATATAGTCCCACCCCCGGCCTACTTTAGGCCGACCACGCTGGTCGGCCGCGCCGCGCCGGATTTCACCTTGCAGCACCCGGACGGCTCACCGATTCAGTTGAACAGTCTACGCGGACAGTGGGTGTTTCTCAACTTTTGGGCGACATGGTGTCCGCCGTGCCAACAAGAAATGCCGACTTTCCAGAAGTTCCTCGATGGTGGGTATGGCGACTACAAGGGTAAAGCGACGGTACTCGCCGTCAATCGCGTAGAGACTGCCGATCAGGTCAACGGGTTTTTGAAGGATCGGGCGCTCAAAGTGCCAGTAGCGTTGGATTCAGACGCGACAGTTCATAATCAGTATGGTATTCTCAATTTGCCCGTTACCCTGTTGATCGACCCTTCGGGCGTGGTACGCTATGAACAGATCGGTGAGATGACTCCTGATCTGCTGATGCGCTACCTTGCCGCCGAAGTCCAACCCAACGCAGAGACATTTTAGCGCAAGCCTAAAACCCTGAAATTAACATGCTTTCGCCAACCTTAAGGAGTCTGAATTGTCGTCTCAAGGCATTACACCACGCGGCGAAGATTATTCGAAGTGGTACACCGATATTGTGCAGCGAGCCGAGCTTGCCGATTATGCACCCGTGCGCGGCTGCATGATTATCCGACCCTATGGCTACGCGCTCTGGGAAAACGTCCAGCATGAGCTTGATCGTCGTTTCAAGGATACAGGCCACGAGAACGCCTACTTCCCGCTGTTCATCCCAGAAAGCTTTCTCAAGAAGGAAGCCGAACATGTGGAAGGCTTTGCGCCTGAACTGGCAGTGGTCACAATTGGCGGCGGCGAGGAACTTGCCGAACGGCTGATCGTGCGTCCCACCTCGGAAACGATTATCGGCTACAGCTTTGCCAATTGGATTCACAGCTACCGCGACCTGCCGCTGCTGATCAATCAGTGGGCGAACGTGGTACGCTGGGAACTTCGCACACGGCTGTTTCTACGAACAATGGAATTCCTATGGCAAGAAGGCCATACCGCGCATATCTCGCACGATGAAGCCGAAGCCGAAACGCTGCGAATGCACGATGTCTACGCCGACTTTGCCATCAATGAGGCAGCGATCCCGGTTATCAAGGGGCGCAAGAGCAATCAGGAGAAGTTCGCTGGGGCCTTACGCAGCTACTCTATCGAAGCCATGATGGGCGATAAGAAAGCGTTGCAAAGTGGCACCAGCCACAATCTCGGTCAGAACTTTGCCAAAGCCTTCGAGATCAAATATACCGATCTGAACAACGAGCTACAGCACTGTTGGACAACTTCGTGGGGCTTGAGTACGCGCATTATCGGCGCAATCGTCATGGTACACGGCGACGATCAGGGCTTGCGGCTGCCACCCCGTATCGCGCCCAAGCAAGTGGTTATCGTGCCGATCTCCAAGAATGACGATGAAAAAGCATTGGTAATGCCAGTGGTTGATGTGTTGGCGACAGAACTCAAGACGGCGGGTATCCGTATTCACGTTGATATTCGCGAAGGGATGCACCCCGGTCGCAAGTTTAACGAGTGGGAGATGCGCGGTGTCCCGATCCGCGTTGAGGTCGGGCCAAAGGACGTGCAGAATAACACGGTTGCCATTGCCCGCCGCGACATTCTGGGCAAAGCAGGCAAGCAGTTCGTCCCCCGCGAGGGCATTGTCACGGTGATTAACGATCTGCTGGTCGAGATTCAAGCGAATATGCTCAAGCAGGCCACCGAATTCCGCGATGCCAATATCCACGAAGTGATAGGCGACTACAAAAAATTTCAAGAGATCGTGGCGGACTCGTGGGCGCTCTCGTGGTTTTGCGGCACTGCCGAATGTGAAGCCAAAATCAAAGAAGAAAATCAACTCGTGTCGCGCTGCTTCCCACTCGATCAGGAACCCGGCGAAGGGCCATGTATCGCCTGTGGCACAATGGCAACCGAGCGAGCGTTGTTCGCCAAAGCCTACTAAGCAGGCTTTGGGGTGTTAAGCGCCCACGCAGTTTTGCTATCGTGACAGTATGTGTCAAGGACACTTCCCGCTATTTTGCGGGTAGGCTTGCCTCGGCTCCGCACCCAACGGGAAGCTGCCTTGCCGGGGCGGCTTGATATTTTTACTGCGGCTTGGCAGGCTCAAGTAGGGTTTGGACTCGCGAGATCAGAGTATTGGCGAGATAGGGTTTGGTCACATAGCCATCAGCCCCGTTGTCTAAACACATCCGAATCGTAGTGGGATCAGCCTTCGCAGAGAGAACCAACACAGGAACCCCATCCATTTGTGAGAGCGTGCGAATATGGCGCAGCACGTCGTAGCCGTGCATATCCGGCAGCATTAAATCCAAAATGACCATATCCATTGGATCGCCATTGGTAATCTGGTCGATGGCAGAAGCGCCATTTTTGCAGCTAACGCTCTCGATATTGATCCGCCTTAGCAGCAGCGCGACCAGTTTAAGTAGTTCCTCATCGTCATCAACGATCAATACCATTGGTTTTGTACTCACCCTTAATACCCCTTTATCAACCTAAATGATTATCTTTATGAATTCCCGATCAAAAGTTGTTTGATTATTATAATCCCGTTTAGGTTTCGTTAGTTTTACCGGATGATTGATCGACGCGCAAATAACGTAACGGTGTATAATGGTTATAAATATTTAGCTGCATTCGTTTTCATTGATTCCAGCAGTGTTATCCTGCAAACCCTATAAGGTGCTTATTCATCCTGATAATAGGCCGCGCAAGCAATGGGGCGTGTATCAAAGTCAGAACCAGCGATAAATGCACCTCACCACTAGCCTCTACGCCTTCGGCGTGGGGATGGATTTAGCAGTTTGTCCGATGTCAAAGTAAAAATATGTGTCACAATTGCACGGCACCTAACACTTAGCAGAGACTCCTACCCATGACTACTGACTTTATGTCGCAGGCACAGGCCATGCGCGACGAATTAATCGCCCGACGACGCGACTTTCACCAGCATCCTGAATTGGCTTTTCAGGAAGTGCGTACCGCTGGAATCGTTGCCAATGAACTCAACCGCCTTGGCCTTGAAGTCACCACCGGGATCGGCAAAACAGGCGTTGTTGCCATTCTGGAAGGAGACCGTGAAGGCCCTACTGTCCTTGTCCGCTGTGATATGGATGCGCTGCCGATCATCGAGGCAAACCGTGCCGACTATATCTCGCAGGAATCGGGTAAGATGCACGCTTGCGGACACGACGGACATACCGCCATTGGTCTAGCGGTTGCCAAAATGCTGACTGAGCAGCGTAGCAAGATCGCTGGACGGGTCAAGTTTGTATTCCAGCCCGCCGAAGAGATCGCGCAAGGCGCACAGGCGATGATCAATGATGGTGTACTCTCCGACCCTGTGCCGCAAGTGAGCCTCGGCTTGCACCTTTGGAACGATCTGCCATTAGGCCAAGTCGGGATTACCGATGGGCCAGCCATGGCAGGCTCCGATTTTTTCCGTATCGTCATTCGGGGCAGTGGTGGTCATGCCGCTATGCCTGCCCAAACCCACGACCCGATCATTGCCGCCACACAGATTGTCAGCGCGTTGCAAACGATTGTCAGTCGCAATATAAACGGCTTAGATACGGCGGTGGTTTCCGTGACCACCTTCCATGCGGGTGATGCCGATAACGTGATTCCCGCCCAAGCGATCTTAACTGGCACCTTCCGCTTTTACCTGCCAGAAGTTCATGATCTGATCGAGCGCCGGATGCGCGAGATTATCACAGGCATTGCAACGGCGATGCAGTGTGAGGCTGAAATCACCTCACATCAATCCGCGCCACCACTAGTCAACGATATAACTAGTAATGCACGATTACGGCGTGCCTTTGGTGCGATCAACCAGCCACAGCCGTTGACATGGAAAGATCAGGTACGCACAATGGGCGCGGAAGACATGGCCGTTTTCCTCAAGGCCATACCAGGCACCTTCATTTTTGTCGGGTCAGCCAACGAATCGCGTGACTTGCATTATCCGCATCACCATCCGCGCTTCGACTTCGATGAAGCGGCGCTGCCCATCGGTGCGGGATTGCTGGCTACTGCGGTTGCTGATTATGTCCTTATCGATTAACAAAGCAATCTGACCAATGGCTAAACTCGAATTGCCCGTGTTTGTCTATGGCAGTCTACGCCGCGATCAGAAGAATTATTTTCTGCTGCGTGGTAAGACCGTTTCCGAACAGCCCGCTACACTGGATCGCATGGGCTTTTATCGGTTCGGCGGGTATCCAAT
>JBDTVG010000278.1:0-26055 GCA_040007395.1 Chloroflexota bacterium | reverse complement strand
ACAATTCCTTCAGTGTACCCTTTTGCACCTTGCTTTAACATGAGCCAAGATCTTAAACCAATGCCTAAGGGAGTGGTACAAGGAAAAGGTTGTACCGTGAGAAGTGGGTAATATGGATCTCCCTAGAAGGTGCGAACTTTAGGAGATCCATAATGACCCATACGTTCAAAAGGCTATCGCATTCGCGATATGAGTGCAAATACCCTATCGTGTTTTGTCCCAAGTATCGCCATCGAATCTTTAAAGACGAGGTGGCAGTCTATACCCAACAGGAAATCGGAGAACTAGGCCGTCACAAGGAGAAAATAGAACTACTGGAACTCAATATTCAACCCGATCACATCCATCTGGTCGTGTCCATTCCACCCAAATATGCAGTGTCAGAGTTCATGGGCTACCTAAAAGGCAAGCTCGCCCTGCGGCTCTTCCACCAGTATGAACAACTCGGTAAGCGCTTCTGGGGTCGGCATTTGTGGGCGACGGGTTACTGTGTCAGTACCGTCGGTCTCGATGAAGACAAAATTCGCAAGTATGTCAAATGGCAAGAAGATCAAGAAAAACACGCTGAATTGGTTCAACATCGACTGTTTGACTAAGCGCACACCATAGAAATGATCGCACCTTCTAGGTGCGCGGATTTAAAGCCACCCCTTTTAGGGGTGGTAGTTTACTGGGTATACCGTCGAATAACTGAACCTACAGCTAACTATAATGATCTCAGTATATTTGACTATGCTCCTAACTATTATAAGACTGTCGCTTGTGCACAACCTACGACTGGTTCATGGCAAGGCTTCCAGAATACAAATTGGGAAACAGCAGGTTGTGTTACTACTACTGGTTGTCCTGACTCTATTGGAAAATCGGGAAATGTAGCATTTGCTTGGGCAGTTGCCAATATCTCTGACATTTTTACACAACATGGATGGTAAGCTAAATCAGCTTGTAGAAAGAGGCCCATTATGAAACTAAAGCATATGGTTGAGCGAGGGCTACTTGCTTCAGCCAGTATTCTATTGAGCATTTTCATTGCTCTTTCGCCAGTAAAGGCACAAACTCAACCTCCCCCGAGCAATTCCGTTTCTGCTGTTGCTTGGAGTCCTGATAGCAGCAAACTTGCGGTGGCATTGTTCGACTACACGATACAAATCTGGGACGTTGAAACAAAACAGGTTTTTACAACCCTGAAGGGCCATACGAAGTGGATAAGTTCAGTTGGGTGGAGTCCCGATGGTAATAAACTTGTTAGTGGGAGTGACGATAATGCGGTGCGTATCTGGGATGCCCAGAACGGTCAACTCCTGAATACATTGGAAGGGCACAACGAAACAGTTTTCGCTGTCGCTTGGAGTCCTGATGGCAAGAAGATTGCCAGCATGGGTTCGGAAGCAACGCGGCTACGCATTTGGGATGCTGACACGGGCAAATTTCTAGCCGCCTATGATGTCGGCAATACGACACAACTGGTTTGGAGTCCCGATGGTCATCAATTGGCTGTGCCTTATTCTTACTCTGACATAGTGGGGGTTTTAAGTACCACAACCTTCGAGATGCTAGCTCTTTTAGGGATAGATCATGATAGTTTGGGTATGGCTGTGGTTGCTTGGAGTGCTGATAGCAATAGGCTCATAAGTGGAAGTCGTGATGGTGTTGTGCGAATCTGGGATGTAGCTAGCGGTAAATCAATCGCGACTTTTCGCGGCAGTGATGTCAAGCCTCAAGAACGCGAAGATAGAACCGCCCGTAGTGTCGCATTCAGTGCGGATGGGCTAAAAGCATTAAGCGCTAACGCAGATGGCACAATTCGTACTTGGGATATTGCGACTGGTAAAACCTTAGCGACTATTCAGCAGCCAACTCTAGGCACAATCTTTGCTGCATCGTGGAGTGTTTATGGCAACAGGCTGGTTTTAGGCGGCACAGGGGATGGCAAAGCACAAAGCGTCACGAATAGTTCATTGCAAATTATCGTCCCGTTCCCTTCGCTTGAAGATCTCCAAGCTACTGTCAAGCAATGTGCTGCTACTGCTGTAAAATCAAATCTCGCGACACTGCTGGATGGTAAGCAGTTGCAGCAATTTGTTACCGCCGTCAAAGCGCTGACCAGCGATCAAATTCCGCCCGCGTGTGCCGCCGATCTCATCGCGGTGGCAGAGGCGTTGCAGGCCAAACCGTAATCGTCGGTCAAGACAAGCAATACCATAAGCGGTTGGGTCGGAAGCGATCCAGCCGCTTTTTCGTGTCGCATCCACTGCAAGTTGCATCGTAGCAAGGTGCTGTGAGATAATCGCGGTATCGTTCAACGATTACGTGATGAACCACTAGACTTCTACGGACGCTTGGATGCAAGCGTTCTATTTTCCATTTAATCAGGAGCAAGCAGCATGTCCAAGATCATTTCCATCCACTCCTTTCGCGGCGGCACGGGCAAATCCAATACATCCGCCAATATTTCAACGCTGCTAGCCGCACAAGGCTTGCGCGTAGGTGTTGTGGATACGGATATTCAGTCGCCGGGGATTCATGTCCTGTTTGGCATGGAAGAAGAAGACATGAAGTTCTCGCTCAATGATTACTTATGGGGCAACTGCAAGATCGAGCAAACCGCCCACGATGTGACTCCTAATCTTGCCAAAAACAACGGCGGCAAGTTTTCGGACAATCCCAACGGGAAGCTTTTCCTAATTCCGTCCAGCATGAAAACAGGCGAGATCGCCCGTGTGTTGCGCGAAGGCTACGATGTAGGAATGCTCAACGATGGCTTCATGGATCTTGTTGAGAAGTTGAAACTAGATGTACTCGTGATTGACACGCACCCCGGATTGAACGAAGAAACGCTGCTGTCGATCTCGCTTTCGGATGCGCTTATTATCATTATGCGGCCTGACCAGCAAGACTATCAGGGGACGGGCGTAACCGTTGAAGTGGCGCGCAAACTGGACGTACCGAAGTTGATTATGCTCGTCAACAAGACTCCTCCCGCATTGAACGAAGACCAAGTCAAGGCGCGGGTCGAAAATACCTATAATTGCACGGTTGGCGCGGTGATCCCCCACTCCGACGAGATCATGACTCTCGCCAGCGCGGGTATTTTTGTGCTGCGCTACCCGGATCATTCGATCACGGCCAAGTTGCGTCATGTAGCAAATATGCTTATGGAGTAGCTAGCCAGATTCAATAACATCATCACACGCGGAATAAAATGCACAATGCGTGTGTCGTGCTGCCTACCCGTCTGCTCAATCAATGCGTGGTGGTACTATGTCGCGATTCCTGAACTATCTCTTCAACATCCGATCTGGCGAATGGCCTCGCCTCGTGTTTCTGTACACAATAGGCCTTATCTTTTTGATTGGCATGACGTGGGGCGAAACTGTTGCCGAAGCCTCATTTTTGCATCAGGTAGGTGTTGAGTTCTTGCCGCTGATTTTTGTGGCAGACGCAGTTGTATCGATTATCGCGATTGCTATCTATACAGCCTTTGTTGACCGTGTACCTAATGACAAACTGCTGATCGCGCTAATGACGATCTGTGCGCTGACGATTATTGTCGGTCGTTTCCTGATCACCTTGAATATGTTGACTATTGCCTACCCACTGCTGTATTTGCTGTCCCGCGTCATTCGCGATGTCTTTAACTTGCACTGGTGGACCTACGTTAACGACTTTTACGACACGCGGGCTGCCAAGCGGATTGTGCCTGTACTGGCAACTGGCGCACGCATCGCTGGGATCTTCGCGGGCTTGAGTTTGCCCTTGCTGATCCAGATCTTGCTGCCTAACAATGTGATGATTGTCTGGGCTAGCGCGTTATGGTTTGTGGCGGCGGGGGCATGGCTAATGCCGCGTGTGATAAAAAATCGGGCGGAAGAAGATGAACGGTTGCAAGCCACCTTACCCGCTGCACAAGGAACTACCTACATTCGCAATATCCGCGAGGGCTACCGCTATGTCGCGCAATCGGGCTTCCTGCGCTGGATGGCACTTTCAACGCTGCTGCTGATGGTTCTGTTTACGCTGATGACGTACCAAACCAGCCAGATTTTGTTGACGCAATTGAAATCCGTCGAAGGCATGTCGAACTTTTTGGCCTACCTGACCGCCGTCACTAACATAATCATGCTGCCGATTCAGCTATTTTTGCTGGGGCGGATTGTAGGTTGGATCGGGATGGGCAATGCCAACCTAATCTTTCCGGCAGGAACATTGGCAGTTGGCGCAGCGTTGGTTGCATTCCCAAGCAACATCCTTGCGGCGGCGGCGGCCTACTTCGACAGAACCACCTTTCGCACTGCGTTTCGCAACACGATTGACAATTTGCTGTATAACGCTGTGCCGTTGCGGGTTAAAGGCCGCGCCCGTGCCTTCATCGGCGGCTTGATCATCCCGATTAGTTCGCTGATAGGTGGGGCGGGGCTGATCTTTCTGAACCGCTTCTCACTGTTTTCTTGGACAATCCCCGCACTGATTGGCGCGCTCACCATCGCTTATGCCCTCAGCACATTGGTGATTCGCAAGCAGTACAAGCGGGCGCTGGTCGAAATGCTTGAACAAGAGGATTTCACATTCCTGCTTGCGCCCGCCTCAACGCTCACGGTAAGCGACACATCCACACTAAATTGGCTAAAGAAGCGGATCGAGGAAAGCACTAGCAGCGACATGACGATATTCATGGCAAAGCTGGTCAGTGAAGTGGGTGGCGACGAGGCCGTACCAACATTAATTCAGGTTGCCCGTGACGGCGATCCACAGGTTCGCGCCTCGGTGACGGATATTTTGGTCGCCGCTGACCTACGCCGCGACGAAGTGCGTCAACTTTTCACTGACTTTCTGACTGACCCAGACGGGCAAGTGCGGCAGTCAGCGATTGCCGGGTTGAAGCAGTGGTCGAATCAGGACAGCGAACAATTTCTTACGCTGGCCTTTGAACTCGCCCGTGACCCCGAACTTGACGTGCGAATGCAGATCATTCCGGCGCTTATTCGCTCTGGGGACTTCTTCTATATGGCAGCCGGTATCCAGACTCTTGAACCGATCTTGACAGAAAAAGGTTCCTATTGGCGGGCGCGGGGCGTTCAGGCATTGGGGCAGGTGGATGATGTACGCTTTATTCGCAATCTGCTTGAATATCTAACCGATCCTGACGACACGGTACGCATTGAAGCGGCTGCCGCTATTGAACGGCTCTCGAAGGATTCACTGCCTGAGGCGATAGGCAAATTGCTGTTGGATCGGATGAGTACGCTGCTGCGAGATCCAGTGGAGCGTGTCCGGCAAGCAGCGCTGACTATTTTGGGGCGTATCAATAATATCGAAGCCCACCAAACGCTTGTGGTGTTCCTCACCGATCCGAGTCAGGAAATCCGAGGGGCAGCGGTTGAGGCATTGGTACACATCGGTAAACCTGTGATTAGTGCCATCATGCCGGGGCTGGAGTCCAGCGACCTGCAACTGCGCAAGATGTCCAGCGTCGTATTAAGCCGTATCCAGAAAGACCAGTCGAGCGAACTGCTCCGCAGCTACATCCAGAACAACCTCGTCGCAATCTATGACAATAACATTCGGGTAGAAGCACTGTCTAATTGTTCCCGCTATGAGAGCATCGCGATTTTGCTAAGTGCTCTGCGGGAACGCAATCAGCAGTTAATCGAGGAAATCTTTTACCTGCTATCCGCTATTCACAACTCAAAAACCGTCAACGTGATTGCCGAATCGCTCAACAGTGAGTCGGGGCGGGTACGGGCTAATGCGATTGAAGCGTTGGAGTCACTGACTACCCCGCAGATCGCTCGCCTCATGTCACCAATCTTTGACCGCGAACTGACTCCGGCACAACTGCTCGATGTGAGCAAAAATAATTCCGCTGTCAAGTTCGACGCAGCAGAAGTCTTGCGCCAGCTTGCCAGCGATCCAAACGACGCATGGATGCGAACGATTGTAACTTTTGCACTTGGCGAACTCCGAGCAGGAACCTATCAGGATCAAGTCAAGCGCTCGACGATTGAGATTGCAGCGACGAAAGCGATTCAACTCAAAACTGAGGAGTTTGGCGATCCCGAAAACGCGAAAGCACGGCGCACCAAAGCCGCCGATATTCTCGATGCGCTGGCGAGTGCTGGCGAGCAAAAGCCCGCGCCGCCACCACCTGCCCCACTCCCAACGACGGATAACACTGTGCTTTCGCCATGCCAAGCGCTCTTTACGAACGACCAGATCGACTCTATGTTTGAACGAGCCAGCGTCGACCCAGCAGACGATGTGCAGCGGGCGGTCATGGCGGCTCGCCGAATGATGGCAGGGCTGACAATCATGGATATGTTACAGCAAGTGCAGGAGGGAATTATGCTCTCAGCGATGGAAAAAATTATTTTTCTGAAAAAGGTTCCATTCTTTGAGGAAATGACTATCGATCAGCTCAAGGTCTTGGCGAATGTTTGCGAAGAAGAGTTGTTCCACGAGGACGGCCTCATCTTCCAAGAAGGCGAACCGGGTGGGGCACTGTATGTCGTGGTGCGGGGTCGTGTTGCGATTGAGCGCGAAGGGGCACGCAAAGGCTCGACGGCGCGTCTGGCGACTTTTGAGGCGTACTCCTACTTTGGCGAAATGACCCTGTTCGATAACAGTCCGCGTTCAGGCAACGCCATTGCGGTACAAGATACATTGGTGTTGAAACTGCGGCGTGAACCGTTATTGGCCTTGACTCGCCAGTATCCCGACCTGTCCTTGAAGCTGATCAATGTATTGAGTCAACGGCTACGCGATGCCAATGATCGCATTGCCCAATTGACCACCACCAAACCGCGTGAACTGCACAAGCTCTACGATAAGCTAGAGTAGGGCAGTTTAGGGTAAGATAAATTTCAGGTCGTGCGGCGGCGTGCCTCAACGACATTCGGTAGCTGTGCGATCCGCGATAGGACACGCGATAACTGAGTAGTGTTTTCGATCTCCAGCATGACCAAAATCGTCGCGACACTTTGGCGAGTGTTGACGGTGACATGAGCGATATTGATATTCTCATTGGCGACCACCCCGCCTACATCGCGGAGTAACCCCTCACGGTCATAGGCGATAATCGTCACGGGGACTGGATACGTTTTCTCGGTGACACGTCCCCAACTGACGTTAATAAAGCGTTCTTGCTCGGTGCTGTTGATGACGTTGGGACAATCTTTGCGATGAACAGTTACGCCTTTGCCACGAGTGATATAGCCGACGATGCTATCGCCTTGCGCGGGGTTACAACAGCGCCCCAGATTGATCAGCATACCGCCGCTACCCCCCAGAATGTCGATGCCGTCCGAGATATTGACGGGCATAGACATTGGCGGTTCTTCGGTGTTGACGTTGGCGATTGGCCCCAGACTCGCGGCTGCTTCGCGCTGTGCCTTGCGTTCGTCTTCAAGCACCTTTGCCGAAATCTGTGCTCCGGTAATATCGCCAAAGCCGACCATCGAGTAGAAATCTTCGGCTTTGTTAACATTGAACAGCGCCGCCAGACTTTCGCGCTGCATAGTTTCGAGTCCCAACTGCTTGAGTTGGCGATCCACCATATCGCGGCCTAGCGCGATATTCTTGTCCCGATCTTGTTTGCGGAACCAATTGCGGATCTTGGCACGGGCGCGGTTTGTCTTGACATAGCCGAGATTCGGATTCAGCCAGTCCAAACTTGGCCCACCGCGTTTTGAGGTAAGAATCTCCACTCTATCGCCAGACTTTAGCTTGTGATCCAACCCCACAAGCTGACCATTCACTCGTGCGCCACGACACCGATTGCCAATATCAGTATGGATCACATAAGCGAAGTCCAGTGGGCTGGCCCCGCCGGGGAGATCCACGATGTCACCTTTGGGCGTGAAAGCGTAGACACGATCCTCGAAGACATCGGATTTCATCGCGTCAATGAATTCGTCGGCATCTTGCTCAAGATCGCCGTCGTTAAACTCCATCAGCCCACGCAGATACATCAGGCGCTTCTCGAACTGATCGTCGCGACTGGTGCCTTCTTTATAGCGCCAGTGAGCCGCTACGCCATATTCAGCATGTTCGTGCATCTCCTGAGTTCGGATCTGCACTTCGAGGGTTTTGCCCTCGTCATCCAGCACCGCAGTGTGCAAACTCTGATAAAAGTTATCCTTCGGCGCAGCAATATAGTCGTCAAACTCGCCGGGGATCGGGTGCCAGATGCTATGGATAATGCCTAATACCATATAGCAGGTCGGTTTATCCGCGACGATCACCCGCACTGCTCGCACATCGTAGATCTCCTCGAAGGGAACGTGCTTACGCTCCATCTTGCGATAGATACTATAAATATGCTTAGGGCGAGCGCTGATCTGGGCTTGAATGTCAGCCCCTGCTAGCTCCTTTGATAGCGCCTCTTTTACGCGCTGCATATACCGTTCACGATCAACACGACGCTCGGAGATTTTGCTAGCGATCTCTTTGTATTTCGGGGGGTCAAGATAGCGGAAGCTTAGGTCTTCTAGTTCCCACTTCATCTGCCAGATGCCCAGACGGTTTGCCAGTGGCGCAAAGATCTCTTGGGTTTCGTGTGCCATGCGCTTTTGCCGTTCGGGCGAAAGATAGCCAAGTGTCCGCATATTGTGTAAGCGGTCTGCCAGCTTGATCAGCACCACACGAATGTCGCTGCCCATCGCCAGAAACGTCTTACGCAGATACTCCGATTCTTTGCTGCCTGCTTTGCCGCCCTTCATCGCGCTTACGTCAGTCGGCAACTGTTCCATCTTGGTTACGGCATCGACCAGACGCGCCACTTCGATGTCGAATTCATCCTCAATATCTTCGAGGGTGATTGGCGTATCCTCGACGACATCATGCAGCAGCGCCGCGCTGATGGTGTGCGAGTCCATACGGAGTTCTGACAGCATTTGCGCTACCGCGACACAATGCGTCATATATGGTTCACCAGATTTTCGAGTTTGCCCTTCATGTGCGCGACAAGCATACTGATAGGCTTTCTCGATCATCTGGTGATCGCTGTTACTCACTTTAGGTAGATTCTTAAAGATGACTTCAAGCTGTTCCATAGATGCTCACCGTCAACTCATTCGCTGTGGGTAATCCAGTATAGTGAAAGCAGCACAACGATACAAATTGTCCTTACTATTCTGACGCAGTGAGAGTACATAACGTTACGTACTTGGCTCACATTAACAGAAGTTATTCAGCAATGGTCAAGACCTGATCCGCCCAGTTGATACCCCAGTCCCGTAATGCCTCAATGATAGGATTCAACGTTTGCCCTAGCTCTGTGAGGGAGTATTCGACACGGGGCGGAACCTCGGCATAAATTGTTCGATTCACTATCCCCTGCTGCTCAAGAATCCGCAGGCGTTCTGCCAATGTTTTGGGGCTAACGCCGTGTAGTTCAGATCGCAACTCTCCAAAACGTTTGGTTCCAGTAAACAGTTCGCGCAAGATCAAAAGCGTCCACTTTCCATCGAGTATGTTGACGGTACGTTCAATAGGGCAACCCTTGACACCCATATTTCGCCTCCATTTCTCATTAGTTCATAAAAGGTAATTATAGCACATTAATGTAACTACTTTACAAAAAATACTCTTGATCATACGCTGTTGTCAATAGGTCGTGTTGAAAGAAAGGTATGCAAAAAATCATGAAAGTGTCAGTCCTTCAAATTATCCTTGGGGCAATTGGAGTCGTTCAAGTGATCTTGGGTATCGTGTTCTTGTTTGCGCCAGCACAGTTTACGACTGTGCTGGGTTTGGCGGTGATTCCGGCGTGGGTTCCGTGGATGTTCGCCATGTTTGGCGCACGCGCCCTCGGCTTTGCCTATGGAATGTTCCTCGCTATACGTCATCCTGACGAACACCGCGATTGGATTGGCGCGATGATCGCGGTACAAGCCATCGACTGGATAGCAACGATCTATTTCGTAGTGCAGGGTGTTGTGACGCTGCCTCAAGTTTCTGGAGCATCCTTCCTGCCGCTTATCTTCATTATCGTGTTGGTAACGCGCTATCCACGCCGAAACACTCAGAATGCAACCAGCGCCGCCTAAACCTTCGCATAAAGCCACTCCCCTGCTTCGCTCGAAGCAGGGGTTATTGCACATTTTAGGAGCTAGCATGAACGTCGTCCGTTTGTTTACGTGGATTCAGAGGGCAGAGTTCTATCATAAACTCCATGCCGAAGCCGTCTCACTGCTGCCAGAGGCACAAGGGGACCAACAGTGGATTGATATAGGTTGCGGGCCGGGGCTTGTTACGCGGTTGGCAGCAAGTAGAGGCTATCAAGCGCTAGGGATCGACTTGAATCCGCAGATGATCGCGGCGGCACAGCGTATTGCCCAGCATGAAGGCTCATCGGCGGTTTTTCGGCAAGGGCAAGTTGAAGCAGTAGCCAATGCGGCGGCTTCGGTTATTTCGGCAGCGTCCCTGCTGGCTGTGCTAGCTGATCCGATGGCGGGACTCACTACATTGTGGCAGAGTGTTCGTCCGGGTGGGACTCTGCTCATTATCGAACCAACTGCCGCGATGACTGTCAGCCATGCGTGTCATCTACTGCAAAACGAGTCACTGGGCAAAGGCAAGATAGGATTGTATCTTTGGGCAAATGCTCGACAAGGGTACACCATTGATCCATCACTTTACACTCGACTCCAAGACGCGCAGCTAAAGTATACGGCGCTGCTACATGGGTTGGTTGGCGTATGGATTCTGCAAAAGGCTGATTGAACATAAAGATCAGCCATTCTCGACCCTTTTCCTATGCCTGCTTAGACGCTACAATGCTAGATCAACCAATTAGCCCATCAGACCTTGCGTGTGGGAATTCACCTACGCTCAGGGGGTCCAGCGAAAGGAGTACGGCATTCGTCGCCTCTGCTATAAGCAATAGCGAGGTTCGGTGCCAACTTTGTTATGGGATTTCAGCCTGTATCGTCCCGTGTGGACATCGTTAGGTTAGAGGAAGATCAACTCGTCTTTTGGCGGGAGAACAAAATCTTCGAGCGCACATTGACCGAGCGTGAAGGCGCACCCAATTATGTGTTCTATGAGGGGCCGCCGACTGCCAATGGCAAGCCCGGTATTCATCATGTGTTGGCGCGTGCCTTCAAAGATATATTCCCCCGCTTCAAAGTCATGAATGGCTTTCGTGTCTTACGTAAAGGCGGTTGGGATACGCATGGCCTGCCCGTCGAGATCGAAGTTGAGAAAGAACTAGGGATTAAGCACAAGCAGGAGATCGAGGAATACGGCATCGCGGCCTATAATGCCAAATGTCGCGAGAGCGTCCTGCGTTACGTGAATGAGTGGGAACGCCAGACTGAGCGCATGGGTTTCTGGGTCAGTCTGGAAGATGCATATATCACCTTCAAGAACGAGTATATCCAGAGTGTATGGTGGATTCTCAAGCAGTTCTGGGAAAAAGAACTACTCTATCAGGACTACAAGAGTGTGCCGTACTGCCCACGCTGCGAAACACCCTTGAGTACGCACGAAATGTCGGATGCCTACAAAGACGTGGACGATCCGAGTGCCTATGTGCGCTTCCGGTCTGTCGACGAACCCGGCGTATCGTTTGTGGCGTGGACGACTACGCCTTGGACTTTACCGGGCAATGTGGCGCTGGCAGTCGGTAAAGACATCGACTATGTGTTGGTCGAAGGGCCAGCGCAGTATGGGCCAGAAGGGGCTATCGAACAACTCATCGTTGCCGAAGCGCTGATCAGCAAAGTCTTCAAAAACCCAGAGCAGTACACCGTCGTGCGCCGCATGAAGGGCGCTGACTTGCTCGGCAAACACTACGAACCGCTGTATAAGTTTCTACCCGTCGATAAAGACTATGCCTATGTCGTCGATGGCAGCAGCTTTGTCAGCACCGATGACGGTACCGGAATCGTTCATATCGCCCCAGCCTTTGGTCAGGATGACATGGAAGTGGGTCGCAACAACAACTTGCCGTTGCTGATGACCGTCAAGCCAGACGGTACGTTTGTCGATGCAGTAACCACGTGGGCTGGCATGAATGTCAAGAAGGCCGATCATCCAGTGATCAAGGATCTTGAGGCGCGGCAATTGCTGTTCCGTTGGGAAAACTATCGGCACAGCTACCCACACTGCTGGCGCTGCGATACACCGCTGCTGTATTACGCCCGCGAAACATGGTACATCCGCACGACCCAGTACCGCGATCTGCTGCTCAAGCTGAACAGTACCATCAACTGGGTGCCAGAGCATATCAAAGACGGGCGTTTTGGGTCGTGGCTTGCCAATAACCGCGATTGGTCGTTGGGTCGCGAACGCTACTGGGGAACACCGCTGCCTGTCTGGATTTGCGATAACTGCCGCCACAAAGAATGTATTGGCGGAGTCGCGGAACTAACCGAGAAAACGGGCAAGGATCAGACCGAATTAGATCTGCACCGTCCATATGTAGACGATGTAACATGGGCTTGTACGGAATGCCATGCTGGAACGATGCGTCGTGTCCCAGAATTGATCGATGTGTGGTTCGACAGTGGATCGATGCCGGTAGCGCAGTGGGGCTATCCCTATAAGAATCACGAAATCTTCAAGGAACAGTTCCCCGCCGACTACATCTGCGAGGCCATCGACCAGACACGCGGCTGGTTCTACAGTCTGCACGCGATCAGCACACTGCTGTATGAGAGTGTCAGCTATAAGAACGTGATATGTCTGGGGCACTTGCTGGACGAAAAAGGCCGCAAGATGTCCAAGCGACTGGGCAATATCGTCGATCCCTGGACGATCATGAATGAGCAGGGCGCGGACGCGACACGCTGGTATATGTATACTGCCAACCCGCCGGGAGATAGCCGTAAGTTCTCCGGCAAACTGGTCAGCGAGGTTATCAGCAGCTTCTACCTGATGCTGTGGAATACCTATAGCTTCTTTGTGACCTATGCCAATATCGACGGCTTCGATCCGACACAGCCTGCCGTCCCTGTTGCCGAACGCGATGAACTGGATCGCTGGGCGCTGGCGGAACTGCACAATCTGGTGCGTAAGGTCACCGAAGCCTACGAACAATATGACGTAACTCAGGCGACTCGCCCAGTGCAAGCCTTCGTGGAAGACCTAAGTAATTGGTATCTGCGCCGTTCGCGCCGCCGCTTCTGGAAAACCGAGAGTGATCGCGACAAGTTGGCAGCCTACCAGACCCTATACGAATGCCTGACCACCGTTGCAAAACTGCTAGCTCCAGCGATGCCATTTCTGTCTGAAGCGTTGTATCGCAATCTGGTTACGCCGTTCGACTCCACTGCGCCGGATAGCATTCACCTGTCACGTTGGCCTCAGTACAACCCCGCTCTGATCGATCAGCGGTTGATCGATGAGATGGGCTTGGTCAAGCGGCTGGTATCGCTCGGTCACGCGGCACGGAACAGCGTCAACCTGAAGGTTCGCCAGCCGCTAGCGGAAGCAACTTTTGCCGTGCGAACTCCCGCCGAAGCGAAAGCGCTGCGGGCGTTGGCTTATACGGTGGCGGAAGAACTAAATGTGAAAGCGGTTAGTGTCATGGAATCGGCAGGTGAGATGGTTCATTACAGTCTAAACCCGCTGCCGCAGAAACTGGGCAAGCGGCTTGGGCAGACCTTCCCAACCGTGCAAAAGATGCTGCGCGACGGGTCAGAAGCCGATGTTGCGCGCTGGGCGAATCAACTGCTTGACGGCGCAAATATTCATCTCACCGTTGATGATAAGTCTATCGAGCTTTCGCCAGAAGAAGTCGAAGTACGTCGCAATGCGTCTGAGGGTTACGCAGTAGCCGAGGAAAACGGTTATGTTGCCGCGCTGCGGACTGCCCTTACCGATGCGTTAGTCATGGAAGGGATGGCCCGTGAAGCAGTCCGCCGTGTCCAGATGATGCGGCGCGATGCAGATTTCTTGCTCAACGATCATATTGTCGTGACGTACAAGGCCAGCGATAAATTGGCACAGGCTATCGCCGCCAACGCTGATTACCTGTGCGCTGAGACGCTTGCTGACTCGCTAAACGTTGCGGCTGAACCCGAAGGGGAGCGTGTCGAAACCTTCGAGTTTGACGACGAGACGGTCACTTTTGGGGTAAGCCGCATCTAAACTTTGTAACGACCAGTACGGGCAACAATCCCGATCTTCATCGGGATGGCCCGTGCTGGGTTGGCGTTGGTCTAAATTCGGTAAGATTGTTAGCTGTCCGATGAGCCGTTAGGCTCATTTGCTTTCACATCAATAATTCGATTGCTACCCGGCAAAGCTGCTTCGACAGCACTCAAAAGATCTTGTATGTCGAAGGGTTTCGGGACAATACTGAAATATTTTACCTCTGATACTTGCTCATTCTTTGCCAGAAATAAATCACCAGTTGTGCAAACAATAATTGGAATAGTCCCTGCTGTAGAATCTTGGCGTATTTTTTGAATAATTTCTACTTCGCTGTCCAAATAGCCCTTTAGGGTTCCAAGAATAATCAGATCAGGCGGATCTTGCATAATCTGATCGAGATGTGACATTTCTTGTAAATGTGTGGATATCTTGTAGCCTTTTTTACTTAAAGCCGCTTGAAATAGTTTCAAGAGATTTGGAGAATGATTGAAGATAACAATATGCGGTTGTGCGGGCATTCAGGTACGACCTTGTTAACACGGTAGAGAGAATGCGCCCTAAGCCGTGTCAAAAGACGCACACCTTACTGTACCTCTTTTGATCCCGATGGCAAAGGCAGCAAAGTTTGCAGGGGATTATCTTGATTTTAGCAAGCAAGGTAAATCTTTACCGAGATTTTGGTCGGCTTGCCCATTGACCAACACGCCCAAGCATGTTAACTTTGAGATATGAAACTCATGCTGTTCACTACGACTATGAAGGCTACCTGCCCCACTCGGCGGTAATATTGTGCTGCTCCCATCCAATCTATAATTAGCTGGAGACGTGGAGCATCCCACGTCTTTTTTGTTGTATAGGTGGAGCATTATGAAATGTTATTAAGGTTGGTCAAAGGAACAAAGGCGGCGATATGAATAAACTTGATGTGGCAATTCTGGGTGCGACAGGCGCAGTAGGCCAACGCTTTATCCAACTGTTAGAAGATCATCCCTGGTTTCGGGTGGCGGAAGTGGTCGCTTCGGATCGCAGCGCCGGGAAACCCTATGCACAGGCGTGCCGTTGGGTGCTGTCGGGACAACCGCCCGCTAGTGTTGCGGGCTTGATTGTCCTACCACTGGATGCACCGCTGAAGTCGCCCATTGTCCTTTCGGCGCTGCCCGGTGATGTGGCGAAAACCCTTGAACCAGAACTGGCGGCGGCAGGTCATGTTGTCTCCTCGAATACCAGTTCGCACCGGATGGCCTCTGATGTGCCACTCTTGCTAGCGGATATTAACGCTGATCATGTGGGGCTAGTGGACGTGCAGCGGCGCAATCGTGGCTGGACCAGCGGCGCGTTGGTTACGATGTCGAACTGCACGAGCGTTCCGGCAGTAATAGCGCTGGCCCCGTTAGTGCCATTCGGCCTCAAGCAGGTTAGTGTCGTCAGTATGCAAGCGATTAGCGGCGCGGGCTATCCCGGTGTAGCCGCGCTGGATATTCTCGACAATGTTGTGCCATATATTGGCGGCGAAGAAGAAAAAGTCGAGACAGAACCACGCAAAATTCTCGGACAGTTCGCTGGCGAAAGCGTCGAAATGCTGGATACCACGATCAGTGCGGCTTGTAACCGCGTTCCCGTAATTGACGCGCATCTGGTGTGTGTGTCAGTTAGCTTCCATAACAAGCCATCATTGGACGATATTCGCAACGCATGGGTGAGCTATCGGGGTCACGAAATTGCCCGCAGTCTGCCAAGTGCACCTGATCCGATTATCGCCTACACCGATGAACCAGATCGCCCCCAAGTGCGGCGGGATCGCGACGCTGGACACGGCATGACGACCACCATTGGACGGCTGCGTGAATGTCCAATTCTAGATTATAAATTCGTGGCGCTGTCGCACAACACAATTCGCGGCGCGGCAGGCGGCGCGATCCTGAATGCTGAGCTACTGGTCGCACAGGGCTATTTGCAGCGCTTACTGGCAACGCTAGATACATCGGTGCGTTAGCCTTTTTCTCAAAGTAATCGATAATTCATTTCCCTTTCGTTGAATTCAGCGAAGGGGAATCGTGTCGCTCTCCACACTACGAGGAACCCGCTTGAAGATCGATACCTTGATATTTGACATGGATGGGGTGATCACTACAGAGGAAAAATACTGGGCGTGCGCCCGGTTGACGCTCTGGGAAGTGGTCACACAGACGCTTGGTTTGTCGCAAGCCTTCGATGATGCCGTACACGATGATACTGCCCGCGAAGCCGTCACCGCTGACGATCTGATCTATGCGCTGAAGGGTCGCGCTGTCAACTCAAACTGGGACATCACATTCGTATTGGTCTGCGTCTATTTGGCGGCACTGCCCGGTGCAAAAGTTTCGCAGGCGGCAGATGCGGTTGAGTTCCTCCAGACTATCCGCGGAACGCTTAGTGGTACAGCCGATTGGCCTCGCGTGTTGCAGGATTTTCTAGCGAGTACTCATGAATTAGAAGGTCGCCCGTTGATTCAGGAAGCGGGCAATCGCTTGAAAATCGCCCTCGGCTTCGGGCCAGCAATCGAGGATGCGCCCTTGCTACAGGTGGAAGGGCCGTTCTGGTGGTATTTGCATGGGCGTTTCCAACGCTTTTATCATGGCGAGGCACTGCAAGCCTTTGATGCGCCACCGCTTATCGATGGAACCG
Source organism: Chloroflexota bacterium (assembly GCA_040007395.1). GTDB lineage: Bacteria > Chloroflexota > Anaerolineae > Aggregatilineales > UBA2796 > DATGFK01. The sequence continues at coordinate 9,291 of JBDTVG010000278.1, read as the reverse complement.
CACTCCCAGCGGAACAGATTGCCGCTACGCTCAAGAGTCTGCGTGACACTGGCTATACAATTGGCACTGCTACAGGTCGTCCGCTGGATGAATTGATGGACGCACTGGGTAGTCTGGGTTTGTTGGACTACTTCGACGCAAACCGTCTAGGCACATTGGATGTTATTCGCCATGCCGAAGCAGCACTCAGTATTCGCGGATTGACTAAACCTCACCCGTTCTCGCTGCTCAAGGCGCTCTATCCAGAAGCCAGCCTTGAGACATTGCTTGATCCAAACTTCCAAAGAATGCAGCGCGATAATGTGATCGTTATTGGCGATTCCACAAGTGATGTGCTGATGGCAAAGGCAGGTGGTTGCCATTGTGTTGGGGTGCGAACTGGGGTACGTGGGCAAGCAGCACAAGCCGAACGCGCAAAGCTCCTGCTGAATGCAGGTTGCGAAGCTATTCTGGACGACATAACACAATTGCCTGAGTGGTTAGCAGAGGCGGAAACCGCTATCAATCTATAGACAAATTGGATTGTGCGATAACTTTGTGATTCGGTGCAGGTAGGGCAATTAGCAAGCCTCACAGATTTGAGTACAATTACACTTGTTCTGCCATAATAGGGTTAGCAATGATTGATATTGTTTCCGGGGTTATCGCCAGTTTAGATAAAAATTCGGTAGTCGTCATGGTCGGTGGGTTAGGATTACGGGTCAACGTCCCTCGAACCGTCTTCGATGCTATTCAAGGGGTAGGCCATGCGGCGACCTTGTATACCTATCTGGCAGTTCGCGAAGATTCGCTCACGCTATACGGCTTCCCCACAGAGGAAGATCGCGCATTGTTCGAGGTGCTGCTAGGGGTAAGCGGCGTGGGGCCAAAGATGGCGCTGTCGATCTTGAGTACCTTATCGATTGATCATCTGCGAAATGCAGTCGCACGGGAAGAGTCTGACGTGCTGACGAGAGTGCCGGGAGTGGGTAAGAAAACCGCTGAAAAGATCGTTTTTGAACTGAAAAATAAATTAGGAGCTGCCGTCGCGCAAGGGCTTTCACCGCTAAGTGATACCGACGGCGATTTGATCTCGGCATTGACAGGGATGGGCTTCAGTATTGTCGAATCGCAACTTGCTATCCAGAGCATCCCACGCGACGCAGCAAAGGATTTTGAAACACGCTTCCGGTTGGCGCTGGAATATTTTTCCTGACAGCGGCAAGATACGAGGACTACAGCATGTCGTCTACTTCGGTTAAATCGTCGATGTTAGAACGCTACCCGCGCCGTGACGGTCTGTACAAGATTCTGCCGGATGCTGTCGCTGTTTTTGATCGGTACCAAAAGCGTATTGTGCGACTCGATGCGTTGGGCAGCGAGATTTGGCTGCGGATGGATGGCCTAACGCGACTGCAAGATATTGCCGCTGATATTGCCGGGTTGCGTGGGCGACCTCTGAACGATGTATTGCGGGATGCGACAGCGATGACGGGAATCCTGATTGGAGAAGGATTGGTTCATCTGAGCCTAGCGCCTGAACCGTTGCCCTATCATCTTGCGCTGCCCCGCGAAGAGCAAGACCCGGTTCAGGCGGCGGAAAGTATGCGGGCGGCTGGCTGGACACAGGATGAATCCTAGCGCCAAGCCTAGCGCCGAAACTATCGATACAGCGTTTTTTGAGTACCTTACTGAACCGCTACGCGATGCTGTACTCATTGCCATCGTGCCGCTAGTGCTGGCATTATTTTTTAATGTACTTATCGTGCGATTGCTATTGCTTTCGATTGCAGCAGGCCCCACCCTATGGGCGATCATGCAATGGCAGCGGCGGGGGCGCGGTGTGACACTTGCCGATAATCAGCTATTGATCCAGAATCCCCTCACTGGTCGGACTCGCTGCATTGACTATGCCATTGTGGAAGGGATAGCACTCCTGCCAACGAATAAATTAGTTGTCGCTTATGTACAAGCAGCGCCGGAGAAACCCGTTGGGTCGGGGTCACTAGCGCTTACTGATGCACATCCCATAGATCAGCGTCCACGCCGCAGCCTTGTGGTTACTGAGGAAGTCAACCAGGCTAGGGAACTTGAGGCGCTGCTTGGCGCACAATTGCAGGCGTTAAATGGGAATCCGTTAACGCTGACTCCAGAGTTTGTTATTGCATGGGCCAAGCGCCGCCGAACTCGCAATTTGATTCTGCTGCTGCTAGGCGTGTTAGCAACACCGCTGTACGTGATGATTATCTTCCGTGTTTTCGCGAGTATTTTGGGGACAAACTTTGGCAGATAGTATACAAGATAAATTACCCGCATTCGTTGGTACAAGGATCAAGGTTCTGGATAAAGGGTTCGTCGAACTGCAAGATCTGATGGGCAACGATCTGGCAATTGTCAACGCAGCACGTACTTCGTTCCTCGGTGAAAGCAAAGGGCCAGAGAAAGATAAGAAGCTGCTGTTCTACCTGATGCGTCACCAACATACATCGCCGTTTGAGATGGTCGAATTCAAGTTCCTGATTCGCGCCCCACTGCTCACTTTTTGGCAATTGGTCAGGCATCGCACACTGTCGATCAATATGTCGAGTGGGCGCTATTCAGCCTTTGAGGAAAGCGACTTTTACGTTCCTGATGTTTGGCGCAAACAGGCTAGCAATAACAAACAGGCTAGCGAAGGCACGCTCGGCGATCCTGACGGCGAAGCGCTGACACAAGAACTATTGGAACATTATGCACGCGGCTATAGACTGTATACTACTGCACTTGAAAAAGGTGTTTCACGCGAAATGGCGCGATTGTTTCTACCGGGTTTCGCGGTGTACTACACAGGCGTGATCAAAGTCGATGCACATAATTTGATGCACTTTCTGCGGTTGCGAATGGCTGACGACGCGCAATTTGAGATCCGTGTTTATGCCGCTGCGATCTATGAGCATTTTTTCAAGCCTGCCCTACCGTGGACAGCAGAGGCTTTCGAGCTATATCGGAGCAAGGGCTGACGACAACGGGGACTCATAAAAATGACCAATCGTTTCATTTATGTGCTCGTTATGAAATTTTTACGATCTCCGATATAATGCAAACGCTATAGGATTTTTCTATTCATTATCAAGTGAGACAGTGAGTTTGAGGGCAAGCACCAGCATGGTTGACACAGCCAAATCGAAACGTAGCAGCCTATCCCCTAGCCATAAACAACTGCTTGAGGAAGTCAAACGCCAGACCGGACAAATCGCCGCGATTAACAATGTCACAACCGCTGTCAGTCAGTCACTTGATCTAAACGTGACCCTGCAAACAGCACTGGATGCCGTTTTATCAGTGATTCCCGTCGATGCAAGTGGGATCAGTCTGGTCGATACTGCTGCCGGAGAACTCGTGTTGCGGGCGCAACGCGGCTGGAAACAGGATTTTGTCACACAGCCGATGCGGATCAAGTTGGGGCAAGGGCTTTCCGGTCAGGCTGTTGCAAACGATGAAGTGATCATTACGGGCGATCCGTCGAAAGACCCGCGCCTAGTTGTCCCTGCGATTACCGAAGAAAAGGTGCAATCCCAAGCATTGGCTCCTATGCACGCACGCGGCAAAGTGATCGGTATTTTGAGCGTGATAAGCTATACACTCTACAACTTCGATGATAACCAGATCAACGTCCTAAAGGCTATTGCCGATCAGGTAGGGTTGGCGCTGGACAATGCGCTACTGTACGAGTCGGTACGTGAGCAGCAGAGTCGGTTGGAAGCAGTGCTGCAATCAACCGCGGACGCGATTATCGCCACTGACCATCATGGCAAGATCAACTTGATCAATCACGCTGCCGAAACACTATTCCAGATTAGTGCCAGCGCGATGATTGGGCAACCGCTCCGCGAAGCATCGCTGCCGCCTGTGTTGAGCAAAAAGCTGCGCGAAGTACTCGACCCAGCTAACAACTGGAAGACCTTTGAAGTGCCGTTGGAAAATGGACGTTATCTGGCTGCTGTCGTGTCGCCTGTCTATTCACGTCCGGGGCTGGATGACCAGCAAGCCGAAGGATGGGTCGTGATCTTTCAGGACATCACCCACATGAAAGAAGCGGAACGGGCACGACTGCAATTTATCCAGACGGCGGCGCACGATCTGCGTAACCCATTGGCGGTAACGCTGAGTGCATTGACCATGCTTAACAAGCACTGGAAAGATCCGACGGACACTGAGCAAGAGGTCTTTGAGATCGCTATGCAAGGCATCAATCGGATGCAAATGTTGATCGACGACCTGATGAATTTGGAACACATCGAGAGCGGGGTTGATCTACGCTACGAGCAGGTGAGCGTCCCCGACCTGATCGAGCGCTGTGTGATCGATATGCGGCCTGTCATGCAGCGTCAAGATCAGACTCTGGCGCTCATCGTCGATCAGACTTTGCCGCCGTATCATGGCGACGAGCGCTGGTTGTATCGTGCGCTGCTCAACCTCCTGAGCAACGCCCATAAATACACCCCGCGTGGCGGCAAAATCGCGATTCGGGCCGAACTACGTGGGACAGACGTTGTGATTCAGGTTGAGGATAACGGGCCGGGTATTCCATTGGAAGAGCAGACGCGCTTGTTTGATCGCTTTTACCGTGTGCGCCGCACCGAGGAAAAAGTGCAAGGTACAGGCTTGGGGCTGGCGATTGTCAAATCGGTGGTCGAAAAGCATCAAGGTCATGTCTTTGTCCAGAGCGAGATCAACAAGGGCAGTATTTTCGGGATGATCTTGCCTCTGCACCCGACTGAGGGACTGACTGAAGATCAGGCTAGCGCGAGATAAGCGTTTTTGACTCTGTACGAGACGCTATGACGACTCCTTCCAACAGTGTATTCATCAGCTACCGCCGCGATGTTGCCGGGATCTATGTTCTGGCGGTTTACCAACACTTGAGCGCCAGCCACGTTGATGCTTTCTATGATACAGAGTCGATCAAAGCCGGTCAGTTTGGCGAGATCATTCTGGGTCAAATCGCGGCACGTCCCTATTTCATGCCTATCTTTACCCCTAATACATTAGATCGTTGTACCGATTCAAACGATTGGGTGCGTCGTGAGATCGAACATGCGCTGTCGCTAAATCGAGTCCTGATCCCGCTCCATACACCAGACTTCGACTTTGATGATTTGGAGCGCTATCTGCCGCATCTTGCGACAACCATTCGGGGCTTCAATATGGTTGAGCTTCCGATTAACCAGCTTAAATACTTCAAATATGCCATGCAGGATGTGGTCGAAAACTATCTGAAGCCGATCACGCTGACTTTAACGACCCCTTCATCGGCGGCGGCTGCCGAAGTTGCCAGCGCCAAACACGAACTTGATGTCACCCCCGCCGTGACCGAGAAACAATTAACGGCGCAAGAATATTTCCGTCGTGCCCTCGCTCGTCCCGGAAATGACTTAGATGGCATCATTGCCGATTATTCAGAGTCGATCCGGCTTCGCCCCAACAACCCTACTGCCTTCAACAATCGTGGAATTGCCCGCCAAAACAAGGGGGATTGGGCAGGTGCAATTACCGACTATTCAGAAGCAATTCGGCTCAGACCCAATTCCGCCCTTCCCTATAACAATCGGGGCTATGTTCGCGTGCTCAGTGGCGACCCAGACAGCGCGATCATTGATTGCACCGAAGCGATCCGGCTCAAACCCGACTTTGCTATTGCCTATGATAGTCGGGGAGATGCCCGCGCCGCTAAAGGGGATTTAGATGGCGCAATCAAGGATTACTTCGAGGCCATCCGCCTTAAACCCGATGATGCCGAGTTTTACTATAATCGAGGGAATGCGTACACCAAGAAAGAAGATTGGACAAACGCGATTGCCGATTACCGCCGCTGCCTTGAACTTAACGCGAACCACCCTCAGGCAAAAACGATGCGCCACTATATTATCAAATACGGAAGGGGTTGAACTATTTTTGAGTAGCAAAGAATGCTTCTCTACAAGCCAAGAAGTATTTTATCGTACTCAGCGTGCGAGCCGATCCACACCCAGATAATTAGGTCAATTTCCCTGCGTAACCAAATTGCCCGATACCCTGCTCCCATTCGTACCGAGTAAAAGGGATGTCTGGCGAGAATATGTTTAAAGTGGAGGCTAGGATGATGAGGCTTTTGCTTGAACAAACAGTATGCAGCATAAGCTTGTTGCTTGATGTCGGCGGGTAAGGCTCTAAGTAATTCGCAGAAGCGTCTGGTACGCTTCGAATGTATAGATAATCGATCATCTGGATCAGGAGCAGAATCGAAGTCATCAGTTAATCCGGCAGCATATTCTTGGCGGGCTTCACTTGCTAGCAAATCTAGCACATCTTGTGAACTTAGAAACTGTTCGTCCCACAATGTTTCGTCAGTAGCTTCCGCTTGTGCATCGATAGTTTCAATGATGATCCGAACGTCACCGGGTGGTAAGTTGGTTGGCTGCTCAAAGGCTAGTTGCCCATGTTCATCAATATGTCCAATAATCTCAATAGTGACCATCATCCCATCTCCATTTAGCTGATTATAACTTACGATTACTCTACTTGAATAACTTCTATTCCAAGCCTTATACAAACATTTTGCATCGTCTGATCACACCCTTATAATCTCGAATGGCGAGACAAGATAAGGACAGTGTGGCATTGAACAAACGGGTCGTGGTGATTGGGGCGGGAATCGGCGGTCTGACGGCGGCAGCACTATTGGCGCATGAAGGTTTTCAGGTCACGGTGCTTGAAGCCCACGTTTATCCCGGCGGCTGCGCGGGAACATTCTATCATAAGGGCTATCGCTTCGACGCAGGCGCGACTCTAGCGGGGGGATTCCACCCCGGCGGTCCCCATGACATTGTGAGCAAGCTGTTGAACATCGCATGGCCTGTACATCGCGCCGAACCTGCTTGGACGATCCAGTTGCCAGATCGGACGATCACGCGCTGGGGCGATGATGCACACTGGCGCGACGAACGCGAGTCGAAACTTCCCGAACTGCGCCACTTCTGGGGTCTGCAAGAACACGCCACCGACGCTGTCTGGCGCTTCGCCGGACGCTTGCCCGAATGGCCTCCGTCATCATTAGCGGACGTACTGCGGCTCGCTGCCAAGATCCGCCCAGAAATGATTCCGCTAGCGCCATTAGCGTTGATCAGCATGGGTCATTGGCTGGATGTGCTTGGTGTGGGGAGTGGTTCGGCACGAACCTTTATCGACGCACAGTTGCTCATTAGCGCCCAGACAACCAGCGCACATGCCAACGCACTGTACAGCACCATCGCTCTCGATCTGCCCCGTGCGGGCGTGTATCATGTACAAGGCGGCATCGGCAATATTGCCATGACATTGGCAGAGGCGCTCAAGGCGCAGGGTGGGCAGATCCACTATCGGCACGAGGTGACACGATTGGAAGTGCGTCCTGATCACACGATGCGCCTTGAAACTAACAAGGGCGATCAGTACGAAGCGGATATTGTACTGGCTAATCTCACGCCTTGGGCTTTGAATACACTGCTAGGCGACCAATCGCCTACCTCGTTGCGCCGCGAAGTTGCTCAACGTGACAGTACATGGGGCGCATTCACACTGTATGTCGGTATACCAGCTTCAGCCGTACCGACCTACTCCGACCATTTTCAAATCGTCAAGGATTTAAATACACCGTTGGGCGATGGGAATTCGGTCTTTGTATCGCTTTCTGATCCCGAAGATAGTTCGCGTGCGCCACAAGGCTTCCGAGCCATGACACTTTCGACGCATACTCATATCGAAGCGTGGTGGAACCTCAAAAATCATGATCCGGCGGGTTATGAGGTGCGGGTTGCCGACTACCGGGATCGACTGCTGGACGGAGCCGAACGAGTAATCCCCGGCTTGCGACAGAATGCTACCTTGATCATGCCCGGTACGCCGTCGGCCTTCCAGTATTTCACGCGCCGACCCGGCGGCATGGTCGGCGGTTTCGCCCAGACGAGTCTTTTCAAGGCCCGCGGCCCCCATACAGGTATTCCGAATGTGTGGTTGGTTGGGGATAGCATATTTCCCGGTCAGAGTACGGCTGGTGTAACCGCTGGAGCTTTGCGCGTAGCCGCGGAAGTCCAACGCAGTGCTTCGCAACACTCAGTCGCGGTTAACGGCTGGACTCAAGTTGAAGTAGGCGATTAGCATGAAGCGCCTCATCTGGTGGTGTCGGCGCGATTTGAGACTTGCCGATAATACTGCGCTCAATGCCGCATTGAATGACGCGGATGAAGTGATCCCGGTATATGTGCTCGATGATAAATTGCTCTCCTTGCCACGAGTACAGGGGCCACGTATCGCATGGATGCTCGATGGATTGCGAATACTGGATAGCGATTTACGGCGGCATGGTGCATCATTGGTGCTACGGCGCGGCGATCCTGTCGTAGAATTGATCGCTGTATGCCGCGAATCAGACGCAAGCAGGGTGTACTTCAATCGCGACTATGGCCCTTACGCCACTGAACGCGATCAAGCGGTAATGGTAGCGCTGCAATCACAAGGCTTCGAGGTTCAGTCGTTCAAAGATCTGGTCATTCACGAACTGCCCGAAGTTGTCACAGGACAAGGCACAACTTACGGCGTTTTCACACCCTATCGCACCGCATGGAATAAGCTGCCCAAACCAGAAGTTATCGATAACCCCCATCTTCTCAAGCGGTTGCATGTGCCATCGACTCTATATAGCATCCCGTTCCCGAACGCGGCTGACTTGAACAGTATTCCAGTGCAAGTACCGATTGCAACACCGAGTGAATCGGCGGCAGCCCAGCGCCTTGAACAATTTGTCGCTGAGCCTATCTACAGTTACGCCGATCAGCGAAATGTGCTAGCGACAGATGGCACGGCAATTCTGAGTCCATATTTGCGATGGGGCATGATTAGCCCACGTACTTGCTATTGGGCGGCCCAACGTAGTGCAAGGGCAGTAACGGAGCTTGAGCAACAACGCAGCGTCGATAGTTGGATTAGTGAGCTAACATGGCGTGAGTTTTCCTACCAAAATCTTGCTAATAATCCACGTTCGGTACGACACAACTTCCGCCCAATCTACGACAAGCTAATGTGGGACAATAACCTCGATTGGCTGGCAGCATGGCGCGAAGGCCGTACAGGGTATCCAGTCGTAGATGCGGCGATGCGCCAGATGCGTCTCACGGGCTGGATGCACAATCGTGCTCGTCTTATCGCGGCCTCGTTTCTGTGCAAAGATCTGTTGATTGACTGGCGCTTAGAACGTGTTATGCACTAAGGCCATTCCAGAGAAAAGGATGCTCCAAGAAGATAGAATAAGGAGGAATG
>JBDTVG010000277.1:0-28291 GCA_040007395.1 Chloroflexota bacterium | reverse complement strand
ACGTTTCAACGACTTGCTCTGTTATGCCACCTGATGTGTAAAGTCCAGCTTAGTTTCGGAAAGGTAGGGGATACCCATCGAAGAAAACGGTATCTTTGAGTTAGCAGACTTAAAGATCGACTCGAAAGGTATCCTAAGATGAGTTTACTTGAACTATTCTGCGATGTCGATGATATTTGGCAACGGCTAGCAGCACAACGCCACGCCTAGTCGAACTGGACAGCGGGTAAGGAAAGCAGGATTGTGTGAGCGCGAAATTATGACCATTCTTATCCATTTTCATCAAGCAGGCTACCGCTGTTTTAAAGACTATATACCACCTTTCAGGTGCTTAAGCACCTGAAAGGTGAATTTCCTATGGCTGGTTTGATTCAAAAACAGGCCAAAGCATTGACTTTATGCTAACACCTATCCGAAACTCAGGTTAATGAGGTAATTTTGATGCTTTCGCCCCGAAAGACACTTCGCCCTCTGTTGACTGATCAGCAGGCGATTTGTATAATCGCGGCGGTTCAGCAGTATGGCATTGTGTTCACGACGTTTTATCAACCGGGCGAGGACTTGTTTTGAACGATATTCTACGGATTGCTTGGGATCGCTGGCAGATTATTGGCAAGATTAACGGCGATTATCTGGCACGGTTGTTTGTGAATGGCTTCTATTTCACGGTTATGGTTCCATTCGCGCTTGGCGTAAAGCTGTTTACTGACCCTCTGGCACTTCGGCGAGTGGCGGACGTTCACTGGATAGATCGGAATCCGGTGAGCGCGACACTGGACGATGCGCGGGGTCAGTCTTAATGTACATTCTGGGCATCTCCTGTTTCTACCACGATTCGGCGGTGGCGCTGCTGCACGACGGTCAATTGATCGCGGCGGCAATGGAAGAACGCTTCACCCGCAAGAAAAATGATAATGGTTTCCCGGCACTAGCCATTGACTTTTGCCTACGTAAAGCAGGCATTACCAGCAGAGATCTCGACTACGCGGTGTTCTACGAGAAGCCGCTGGTCAAGTTCGAGCGTATCCTGATGACCACACTTGGCGCGTTCCCCCGATCCCGCGATGTGTGGCGCGAAGCGATGTTCGTGTGGATGCCCGAAAAGCTGTGGGTCAAAACCTCGATCCAGAATTACCTCAAGATCAAGCCGGATCAAATCCTGTTCTGCGATCATCACATGTCGCACGCGGCGAGTGCGTTCTACTGTTCGCCGTTTGAGGAAGCCGCCATCTTGACTGTCGATGGGGTGGGCGAGTGGACGACTACCACACTCGGCAAGGCTACCGCCAACTGGAACGGACAAGGCACCAACAATATCGAACTGTTCAAAGAGCAGCGCTTCCCGCACTCGCTGGGGCTGCTGTATTCGGCCTTTACCGCCTTCCTTGGCTTTAAGGTCAACGAGGGCGAGTATAAGGTCATGGGCATGGCTCCCTATGGCACGCCGCGTTTTGTCGATAAAGTCTGCAAGCTGATCGACGTGAGCGACGATGGCAGCTTCCATCTCAACATGGATTACTTTGCTTTCCACTACTCGGCGGATAAAACCTATAACCATCGCTTCACGGATCTGTTCGGTGAGGAGCGCGTCCCAAGTGACGACTTTTTCACGATGGCAACCAACCCGGAGCGTGCCGACGAAAAAGCGGCGATGGAGCGCAACCAGTATTACGCCGATGTCGCCGCTAGCATCCAAGCGGTAACTGAAGATGTCCTGCTTAAGATTGTGCGCCACCTGCACGCCAAAACCGGACTCAAGAAATTGGCGTTTGCGGGCGGGGTCGCGCTGAACAGTGTGGCGAACTTCAAGCTGTTGAACGAAACGCCCTTCGAGGAAATCTACATTCAGCCCGCCGCTGGAGACGATGGCGGCGCGTTGGGGGCGGCCTTATGGGTCTACCACAGCGTCCTCGGTCAGCCGCGCCAGATGGTCATGACGCACGCTTACTGGGGCGAAGAATACAGCGAAGGCGAGATCCGCGATTTTCTGGAAGGCGCGGGCATTCGCTATAGCTACGTCCCCGACGATGACAAACTGCTGGACGAAGTTGCCGAGTCGATCACGAAGGGGCAGGTCGTCGGGTGGTTTCAGGGGCGCTTCGAGTGGGGGCCGCGTGCGCTAGGCAATCGGAGCATCCTTGCCGACCCGCGCCGCACCGAGATGAAAAATATCGTCAACACCAAGATCAAGTATCGCGAACCGTTCCGGCCTTTTGCGCCAGTCGTGCTGGCGGAGTGCGCGCAAGACTACTTCGATTTTCCCAACGTGGCGCAGCAGTTGCCGCCGCGTTTTATGCTCATGGTCAGCCCGGTCAAGCCCGATAAGCAAGCGCTCATCCCGGCGACCACCCACGAAGGCGGCACAGGTCGCCTGCAAACCATTGATCGCGAGACGAACCCCCGCTATTATGACGTGATCAAGCGATTCGGAGAGGCAACGGGTGTTCCGGTGCTGCTCAATACCTCGTTCAATTTGCGCGGCGAACCGATTGTCTCAACCCCCGCGAATGCTTGGAACACCTTCAGCAACAGCGGCTTGGATCTGCTGGCGATGGGACCATTTCTGGTCAGAAAGTAGACTTTAACGATGGCAAACACCGCGAATACAGACTCGACCAAAATGACTCTCAAAGATCGGCTGAACGATTTTACATCGCGACTGGGCATTGTTGGCGAACTGCTGCGCTTCTTGTGGACGCGCAAATTATGGTGGCTCATCCCGATGATTGTGGCTTTGCTACTCGTGGGCGTGCTCATGGTACTTGGCGCATCGGGGGCTTTCCCATTCATCTACACTCTGTTTTAGGATAGTCTAGGAGTAGCCGTATGCCAACATGGTTGCTGGCCTTGTGCCTCGATGTCGTGATCGGGCTGACGCTGGGCATATTTGTCGCCCGTCGCTCCGAAGCCGAAAAGCCGATCAAAGGGGGAACGCTTGCTAAGGTGTTCCATTTTCTGGGCGCGACAGCCTTTATGTTCACCGCCCCAACCGTGCTGATTTGTGCGGTGATCCTGCGTTATCCGCTGCTGCGAAATGTGCTAATCGGCGTAGGATCGCTGGCCTGTGCCGCGATCTTTCTGTTGATCTATGCGTATTTTGAGGCGCGGGCGGCTAAATTCACCTCGCTATAGATCCTTATCTACTGGCGTAAAATTTAGGATAATGGATCATAGCGACATACAAATGATAAAAAGATATGCGCTAAATCAGAATAAACGACTTATCGGTGTATTGGTCGTTTCTTTCATTATTGTTGGATTACCAATGATCAGCATGGAGTCTGCATCTCCGGCAAAATGCAAGCTTCTCAATACGCCCTATTCCTACTTGGCATCAAGTTGGCATTGGTTAAACCCTGATTTAGTTATCTTTGCAATAAATCAGAACTTGCCCACAGATGCTATCGGCAGAGTTCCAGCGCAATGGTATCAGTATCACCTTTCTTCCGACAAACTTGAAAAGCTCACTAAAAATCCGTTCCAAACGGCTAACTTGCCTGACAACGTTATGGCTAGACTCAAGGATTTATCATTTGGCCCCGAAGGAATTACTGAGGGTATAAATGCTTCAAAAAGTGGAAATAAGCTGATCTATCCGCGCAAAATTCAAGATCATACAGTTTACTGGTTTACGGACTTGGAAACAGGCATAGAGGCAAATCTCGGAATAGAAACAGTACCAGGGGGGAATGATCTGGATGTTTTCTGGTTCCCCGATGAGACGCAATTCATTACCCCAAGTCTTAACACTTATGTCGAACACAGTATTTGGGTATCAGAAAACGGACAAGAAATCACTATCAAACGGCTTGCCGATATACCACCGTTTTCAACCTATGGTCCCGGTTTTGCCGATAGTGGATTCCGCGTTGTTGGTCTTAATCCAAGTGGAAATTATCTTCTTATTTTGCCAGAAACCCAAGACCCCATATTTTGGATAGATGATTTGGTAAACAAAAAGATCATCCCGCTTAAGTTTGAACTTCGAGGTGATCCATACGCAATCTGGATAGATAACACCACGTTTGAGCTAAATACAAAGCTTGGTGTCATTCAATATGATATACAACGTCAGAAAATGACAGTCTTGGCAACCCTTGATGAGATCAACCTAGATATTACAGGATTTATAAGACTCTCGCCTGATGGGAAATTCCTAATGGGTCAAATATATCAAAAAAATGGGTCAGACAGAGATGCGGGAATTGCAGTTTGCACCATACACTAAACCAGTGATATTGAACTGACCCATAGATGCAACATTCGGATGCGCGGTAATGCAATAAACTACTGCATGGTAAAATTCAAAAACGACAGCAGTCGCGATCTTTTTGCTGATCTATGCGTATTTTGAGGCGCGGGCTGCCAAAATTACCGCGTCCTGAATACTTAGACTTAGCGGTTTATTCTGGCTATGTGCGTTTGCCCCTCGCCAAAATAGGAAATACCTGACTAACTTTGCCGTCACGGATGCCGATAAGCTCATCGGCTAAGTTAACAGTGGTGCAGACGTGGATCGGGTAGAACGCAATCTTATCGCCAATCTGCGGATTAGCTCCCGACCCCAAGCGTACTACGCCGTGTTCTTCGGATAACGATTCGATGATTGCATCCATGCCGACAGCTTTGGCATAGCCTTTGAGATTGATCGCTGGTGGATAAATATCACCGCAAAATGTTTTAGAGCCACCATCTACGGTGGCTTTATCGGCAGCGGGGCGACTAACGACTGTGCATAAGATCGATAGCGCCACATCTTCGTAGCGAACGATGCCGCGTTCTGCCATCATGTAATCCCCGAAGACATACGTGCCGGGTCGGACTTCGGTTACGCCGGGAACTTGTGCCGCTTCACGCGCTGTCGGGGTTGATCCGAGGCTCACTTCGCGGATCGGAATCCCGACAGATCGCAACTGCTGGGCGAGTGCGACCATGCTTTCGCCTTCTTCCCGTGCCAGATCAGCGATTGGGCGGTTATTGGCTCCGGCAAAGGACGCGCCCCGAAACGTAAAGATGCCATCCAGTTCCAGACCCGGCAGTGTCACAATCAATTTGCACAGCGCCTCGGCCTGTTCAGGGCGCACCCCAGATCGATTTAACCCCAGATCGATCTCGACGCGCACCCGCACGATTGCGCCGGATAGCGCCTTGCTGAGTCCTCTTGCCCCGACTTCGCTCTCGCCTCCAACCGTCAACGTACACATCTGCGCTAACTGTGCCACGTGCTGCCACTTTTCCACGCCAATGACCGGATAGGCGATAAAAATATCAGTGCAACCCTGCGCGGCAAAGACTTCTGCCTCGGCAACTTTGGCGACGGTAATGCCACTTGCGCCTGCCGCAAGCTGCATCTGGGCAATAGCCGGGACTTTGTGTGTTTTGACGTGTGGGCGCAGGTTGACCCGATAGGGACTGATCGCGGCTTGCCATGTACGGATATTGGTTTCCATACGGGGCAGGTCAACCAGCAGTGCTGGCGTATCGAGATCCGCAATAAGGGTTTCCAATGGTGTCATTCCGATTCTTTCCTTCGGGTTGAGAATTTTGTGGTATGCGTTGCCTAAGGCATATGCAAAGTCGTTAACTCACCTTACACACGACTTATTTTACGCCAGATTGCCCTCACCCCCTGCCCCTCTCCCGCAGGGCGAGGGGAGACAAGGCCAGTGTCTGAAAGTCCTTCTCTACGCAGTGGAGAGGGATTTAGGGTGAGGATGCGTCAGGCAAAGTCGTTAATCTCACTAGAGCGTGTTTGAAAATGCGAAAGAACCCCTATCTCCAGCCCTTTCCCCGCAAGCGAGGAAAGGGAGCAAGCCCCGGATTGAAGTCCCTCCCTGCTTGCGGGGAGGGATTTAGGGTGGGGTCAACTGAATATTCAAACACGCTCTAGAAGCGCCTGATTCCCCTCTCCGTTCGCGGAGAGAGGCTAGGGGTGGGGTTAACCACTATGCGGTAACGTTCAAAAATGACAACATATAGTCGGTGACTTGTTCTGGAGTACTCTGCTGCACAAAATGAGTCGAGTTGCGAATAATCTTGAGATCGAGGCCGGGACACCATTGTGCCGACCATTCCGCCATTTTGGTATCCAGCGCTACATCAGGATCGCCCCAGATGAGGCGGGTTGGCACGCGCACTGTCGCATCCTGTTTGGCGAGTCGTCTAAGGGTGGGGAATAGTGCGCGATAGTAACCGAGCATCGCCGTCAATGCGCCGGGGTGCGCCCACGCCTCGCGGTAGTAACCAATTTCTTCATCCGTAATCGGGCCAGCCGAACGGATAATTTGCGCCAACGCCTCGTAATTTCTGGCTGAAAGTCCAAGTTCGGGCAAGCCCGGAATCTGGAAGAAACCGATGTACCAGCTTTTGATCATCTGTGGCACATAAAGGGATCGGAACATTTTGCCGATGGTCGAAGGGTGCGGCAGATTGCATACGATCAATCGATCCACCATTTCGGGGTGCAATATAGCAAACATCCATGCGACCATGCCGCCCCAATCATGCCCGATGATATGCGCCTGCGAGTGACCCAACGCCTTCACCAGATTCGCGACATCTTCAGCCAACGTAAACGTATCATAGGGGCCAGTTTTTTCGCTCTGGTTGTAGCCGCGCAAATCTGGCACCACCACGCGATAACCCGCCGCTGCCAACGGTTTGATCTGAAAGCGCCAGCTATACCAGAACTCCGGGAAGCCATGCAGCAGAAGCACTAATGGGCCGTCTTGTGGGCCGTCGGTCACGATGTGCAGAAATAATTTGCCAGCCTGAATCATCTCGTGGTGGAAGTCAGCGGGACGCAGTAGGGATTGTTCCATTATTTTGCCTTCTTGAACTTCTCAATTGTCAACTACCCTAGCGCTAAAGCGCGGGGCTTGTCCCCTTGCGGCGACCCGATCTTCTGGGTACGTCCGGGACGATGGGTTGATTGACTGCAACCCAAGAAATGTTTCGTGCTGCATTGATGTCCGCGTGGGCAATGTGCCCACACTTACAGCAAAGGAATTCAGATTGAGAGCGTCGATTAGCCTTTTCAGTATGTCCACACTCAGCACAGCGCTGCGACGTGTAGCGGGGGTTAACTTCCGTGAAGGGAACGCCGTACAGCGCTGCTTTGTACTCAAGATACTGTCCAAGCTGATCGAAGCTCCAATTGCCACGTTTGGCCCGGTCTTCATGCCTAACCCTTGTCCGCAGATTGATCCCCTTCAAGTTTTCGAGGGCGATCCCCTGTTTCGTGCGTTTAGCGGTCTTGACCAATTCCTTCGCGGTGCAGTGGTTAACATCTTTTTGGAAACGGGACTGTTTCCCGTTCGTTTTTTTCAGGCGGCGGTGCGAGGGATGGGTATTTCTCTTTTGCAAAGCGCGCCGTTGTCTAGTATAGCGCTGGCGACGATCTTCCACGCGTGCCCCAGTGTAGATATTGCCATCGCTGGCCACGGCAACATTCACTACGCCCCGGTCAACGCCCAGCCAACCATCCATCTCATCCGGCTCTGGTTCTTTAATCTCGCAGACGGCCAGCAAGTACCACTTGCCACGATGGTACACCAAATCGCTTTCGCCATGTTGATGTTTCAACAGTTCGCGTTGATGCGCTCCACACACATACGGGATTACCTCACGCCCCGGCAATGTCCAGATCGAAACTGTCTGTTGATCGGTATGGTATTTCAGAATTTTATGGTCGTAGGCTATCGCGCCATGCTCCTTAAAATGGCGTTTAGCATCTTTGTCCGTTTTGTAGGCATCCGCCACTTTCGACAGGCAACGCACCACCAACTGAGCCGTCAACGCAGTGTCAGCCCGCACGCTGTAATACAACGCTTTATGCAAGGCAAACTGGTTGAAAATCTGCTGTGCCCACGCATAGTCGCTGATCGTATTACAAGCAGCATTCGCCCGCTCAAGTGTTTCTTTGAGGCGCTTGTGCTGTTTCTCTGTCGGTTGAAGCTGGATCTGTGCTGTCAATTTCATCACGCTAAGGCTAGCCTATTTGTACTCAATTGTCAAATATTAGAAAGGAAACGCCGCGTCTTTGATGACGACTCCTGCAACTATTATCGTCAATATAGCCGATAAACCCACAAAATCGCGGGAGACCACATAATATCGTCTTGGTGTAGGGACGGGGCTTGCCCTGTCCGTGTCTGCCTATCAATTTGATGCGATAACCCTGTGTTATCTCACGGTGTGAAGTGTTATCATTCTCGCAGGAGAATAGAACGATACCATGACCCTTCCACAGGCTTTTTTGTTATTCATTGCGGCAACCCTCGCAGGCGCGTTGAATTCGGTGGCGGGCGGCGGCAGTTTCATCTCATTTCCGGCCTTACTCTTTACGGGAGTTCCTTCCAAGCTTGCCAACACGACCAATACGGTGGCGCTGTGGCCCGGTTCAGTGGCGAGTGTCGGCGCATACCGTCAGGAGATCATGGCGGGGCCACGCGGATTGCGCTCCCTGCTGGTCGTGAGTCTCATCGGCGGCATCATCGGCGCGTTTGTGCTGCTGGCTACGCCGCAATCCACCTTCGACAAACTGCTGCCTTTTTTGCTCTTGTTCGCGACGCTGCTATTTGCCTTTGGGCGCAGGGTGAGCAACAACTTGCGCGAACGGGCGGGGCGCATGAATTTGCCGCCGTGGGTACTCACAGTGACCGTGATCATTTTACAATTGCTCACGTCAATCTATGGTGGGTTCTTTGGCGGCGGGATCGGGATAGTGATGCTGGCGGTTCTCGCGCTGTGGGGCATGGAAAATATCCACCTGATGAACGGGCTAAAAACCCTGTTGGCGACGTGTATCAATGGCGTGGCGGTCATTATCTTTGTAGCCAACGGATCGGTGTTGTGGCCTCAAGCGGTGCTGATGATTGTCGGCGCGGTGTTAGGCGGCTACGGGGGTGCGTATTACGCCCGCCAGATCGACCCACAAAAGATCCGCATACTGGTGATTGTGGTTGGATCGCTGATGACTATCTACTTTTTTGTCCGTACTTTTTTGCTTCGATAACTTGACAAGAGTGTCCTTGTTAAAGACAATCACAAGTGAAACAAGATCCGCCTGAGCAGGTCTGTCGCTTATATATAAAGGATGAATTTTATGGATAACAAAAGATTAGCTTCACGTTCTCTCATAGTACTCGCCTTGCTGGTTGTATTGGTTGGCTTCCTGACGCTGCAAGGCTCGCCGCTACAATCGGCACGGGCACAGGGCGGCACGATGGAAGCGACCGCCGCTATGTCTGGCCCCACGCCAACAGCGGCTCCGCTTTCCGGCGATCCTGTACCGATTGGTGTAGCCGTCGCCCAGACTAGCAATACAGCGCTGCTCGGACAGGAAGAAGTCATCGGCGCACAGATTGCCGAAGATTTCTTTAACTATCGAGGTGGCATCAATGGTCGTCCGATCAAGATTACCTATCAGGATACCGCTGGCGATGAAGCGGGCGCGATCAACGCCTTCAATACGCTGATCAATAACGCCAAAGTCGTCGGTATCGTCGGCCCGACCCTGTCGCAGCAAGCCTTTGCCGCTGACCCAATTGCCAACAAAGCGGGTGTCCCCGTTGTTGCGCCATCGAATACGGCAGGGGGTATCCCGCAGATCGGTGCATTCGTCTCGCGTGTCTCGGCTCCGGTAGCTATCGTTGCGCCGAACGCCGTCAAGGCCGCGTTGGAGATCAACCCGAATATCAAGAAAGTGGCGGTTTTCTTCGCCCAGAACGACGCATTCAGCAAATCTGAGACGGGCACTTTTCAGTCCACTGTCAAGGATATGAATCTGGAACTGCTGCCCGTCCAGACATTCCAGACCACCGACACCGACTTTACCTCGCAGATCACCAACGTTCTCGCCTCGAAGCCGGATCTGGCGATTGTGTCTGGGTTGGCTGCCGATGGCGGTAATCTGGTCAAGCAACTGCGCGACCTCGGCTTCACGGGCATCATCATTGGCGGAAACGGCTTGAACACTGCCAATATGTTCCCGGTCTGCAAGGCGCAGTGCGATGGTGTGATCATCGCGCAAGCGTACAGCTACAACTTCGACAGCGAAATCAATACGGCTTTCCGCAATGCCTACAAGGATAAGCAAGCCAAGTCGCCCAAGCACGAGCCACCACAGTTCAGCGCACAGGGTTTCACGGGCGTGCAGGTGATTGTGGAAGCGCTGCGTTCGCTGGACAAGAAATCCAAGCTCAGCGATATGAAGATCGAAGACTTGCGTAAGGCGCTGCAAGCTGAGATCCTCGCAGGAACCTATCAGACTCCGCTTGGTGAGATCTCCTTTACTCAGGTCAAGGACAAAGATGGCAATCTGGCAGGCGGCGAACTCAACCAGAAGCAGTTCTATGTCGCCCAGATCAAGATGGACCCCGACGGCGCAAACGGAAGTTTCATCTTCATCAAGTAGTACAGTTTAAAGTGATGTGGGGTAGATGAACTTCTACCCCACAGTTTTTATAGATACAATAAATTTGTGATTGTGCAGCCCTCACCCCCGGCCCCTCTCCGCAGGGCGAGGGGAGAAAAACCAGCAGTCTGGGAAGTCCCTCTACCTGCGGGAGAGGGATTTAGGGTGAGGGCTAAAACTAGATCTCTGTTAATCTTGGTTTGGTAGTGCATCTATGCTCTTACAACAAGTTTTGAACGGCCTTGCCATTGGCAGCGTGTACGCCCTGTTTGCACTAGGCTATACGCTCGTCTTTTCCATTCTGCGCGTCATCAACTTCTCGCACGGGGCGATCTTCACACTCGGCGCGTACTTTACCTACATGCTGACTGGATCGCGCTTTGGCTTTAACGGGCTGCTGGCGAATTCGGCGCTGCCATTTAGTTTGCCGTTTCCGCTGGCGCTGCTGATTGGGGCGATAATGGCTGGCCTAGTCGGTGTCTTGGTGGAGCGAGTCGCCTTCCGTCCGCTACGCAATCGAGGCGCAGACCCATTGCTGAGTCTGGTGTCTAGCTTGGGTGTTGCCGTGGCGATTGTCAATATTATTCAGTATCTCGTCGGCGCAGAGATTTACACCTATCCGGCGAACCCCTTTGGCAAGTTTCCTCCGGCAATCAACTTTGGCACTGTTGACGCGCCGATCCCAGTCCGCACCGTGCAGATCATTATCTTCGCCGTCTCGATGGTGATCGTCGTCGTGCTGACCTATTTGATCAACTCGACGAAGATCGGCAAAGCATTGCAAGCGGTTTCGGAAGATATAACCACCGCCAGCTTACTCGGCATTAACCCGGATCGGTTGATTCTGTATACGTTTTTCCTCAGCAGTTTTCTCGGCGGGGTTGCCGGAACATTGGTGGGAATCAGCGTGAGCATTGCTGGCCCGTATTTCGGGATCGCGTTCGGGTTGAAGGGACTAGCCGTGATCGTGTTGGGCGGGTTGGGCGATATTCCCGGCGCAGTCGTGGGCGGCTTCGTGCTGGGGCTGGCGGAAGCCTTTGTTCCCGCGCAATATGTGGCCTACAAGGACGCGGTAGCCTTCGCCCTGCTGTTTATTGTGCTGCTGGCCCGACCACAAGGCATTTTGGGACGAACAGCGGTTCAGAAGGTCTAAGAAGCAAGTTGACCCCTATCCCCAACCCTTTCCCCGCAAGCAGGGCAAGGGAGCCAGAAGTACCACAAGTCCCTCCTCGCGTGCGGGGAGGGATTTAGGGTGGGGTCAATATACTTTTCAACTAGTTTGTAAGTTCAATTCGGGAGTCTGTCGTGGCTGCATTCTTTAGCGCTTATGGCTTTCTGATCGTCTCGATGTTGTTCGCGGCGATGCTGGGGCTATCACTGTATCTGCCACTGATGGCGGGTCAACTTTCGCTGGCGAGTCCCGGCTTCTATGCGTTGGGCGGCTATATCGCGGCGGTGATGTCCACGAGCGTCTTCCCCCATACCGAGGGCAATTTCCCGGTGCCTTATGTGCTGATTGAAATGGTTATCGCGGCGGTGGCTTCCGGTGTACTTGCCGTGATTGTTGGTATTCCGGCGTTGCGCTTGCGGGGAATCTATCTAGCACTGGCGACGATTGCCTTTGTCGAGATTTTGCGCGTGCTGTCGTTGAATCTGGATATTACGGGTGGGGCAGTCGGCATTTTCGGCATTCCGCAGCCGTTCGACACGCAGCTTGGCTATCTCTGGATCGCGGGGCCGCTGCTGCTGCTGAGTATGCTGTTCGTCTATCGGCTGGAACGTATCCGAGTCGGGCGGGCTTTCATCGCGATCCGCGAAGATGAATTGGCGGCGGCTTCGATGGGCATTAACCCGACCTTCTACAAAGTGCTGGCTTTCACAATGGGCGCAATCCTTGCCGGAATGGTGGGAGCCGTAAGCGCACATTTCTTGAACACATGGAATGCACGCCAAGGGACTTTCGATGCGAGTATCCTGTATCTGGCGTTTGTGTTGGTTGGCGGGGCGCGAACCTTTATCGGGCCAGTGATGGGCGGACTTGTTCTGACGCTGCTGCCGGAACTGCTGCGCGGCATTGCTGATATTGCGGGGTTGCCCCCGTGGTTGGCTCAGTTCTTGCGCGATGGTCGGCTGATCATCTTTGGCGTATTAATCGCCATCGGTGCGGTATTCTTCCCGCAGGGCTTGATCAACCCCGAAATGTTCAGGCGGCGCAAAGCGGACGCGGCTTCTCCCAACGTGCCGAAAGTGCCAGAAGTCAGTATCAAGTAAACCCAAAGGACACTTTATGCAGCAAGTGCTTACTCCCCCCACCACAACACCGATACTGAGTACATACAGCGTACTGGAAGTTCGCAATATCAGCCGCAATTTTGGCGGACTGGTCGCGGTGAACAATGTATCATTCAGCGTCAATAGCCGCGAAATCTTCGGCCTGATCGGGCCAAATGGTGCTGGTAAGACGACGCTGTTCAATATCATTACGGGACTGACTCCGCCGTCGAGTGGGCGCTTGCTGCATAATGGCAAAGATATTACAGGACTTAGACCGCACCGCATCGCCGCCAGAGGGATTGCGCGAACTTTCCAGAATATCCGACTGTTCGGCAATCTTTCGGCGCTGCAAAACGTGATGATCGCACGGCACATCCACACCAAAAGCGGCATATTCACCGGGGTATTTGGATTGCCCCCCGCGCCTGCGGAAGAAATCCGTACCCGCAGCAAAGCGCTGGAACTGTTGGATCTCGTTGGGTTAGCGGATCGTGCCGAGGTACAAGCGCGTAACTTTGCCTACGGCGACCAACGCCGCCTTGAGATCGCCCGTGCGCTGGCGTTAGAGCCATCGCTGCTGCTGCTGGACGAACCCGCCGCCGGAATGAACACCAACGAGAAGCAATCGCTCAGTGCCTTTATTCGCAGCATCCATGAACAATTTAGTTTGACGGTGCTGCTGATCGAACACCATGTGCCGCTAGTCATGGGGCTGTGTGACCGGATCGCAGTGCTGCACTTTGGCGAACTGATCGCGTTAGGCGATCCAGCGCATGTGCAAAAAGATCCGGCAGTCATCGAAGCCTACCTCGGAGATGAATAATGATCGCACCTGTCAATACCGCCGCTATGCCAGCGCCCGTCACCGCCCAACCGCTGCTTGAGATCAAGAATCTCAACGTGAACTATGGCGGTATTCAAGCGCTGCTAGAGGTAAATATCGTTATCTATCCCGGCGAAGTGGTCACGCTCATCGGGGCGAACGGCGCGGGCAAAACAACGACCCTTCGCACAATCTCACGGATAATCACGCCACGCAGCGGAACGATTACTTTCGAGGGGCGCGATATTACCCGACTGCGCCCCGATCAAGTGGTACGCCTCGGTATCGCGCAAAGTCCCGAAGGGCGGCGCATGTTGACTCGGCTGAGCGTGCAGGATAACCTGACATTGGGCGCTTATACCCGTTCGGACAGCGCCCAGATCAAAACCGATATTGAGCGCCAGTTCAAGACATTCCCGCGACTAGCGGAACGCCGCAAACAGCTTGCCGGGACGCTCAGCGGCGGCGAACAGCAGATGTTAGCTATCGCCCGTGCCTTGATGAGCAAGCCCAAACTGCTGCTGCTGGATGAGCCAAGCCTCGGTTTGGCTCCGCTGCTGGTGCGCGAAATCTTCTCGATTGTGAGCGAACTGCACGCGGCAGGCGTAACGATTTTGCTGGTGGAACAGAACGCCCGCCTTGCCCTGCAAAGCGCAGATCGCGGCTATGTGCTGGAAGCGGGCGAGATCAAGTTTACGGGCAAGGGCGCGGATCTATTGGTCGATGATCGGGTGCGGCAGGCGTATCTGGGCAGTTAAGCTGGCTTCTTTTCGATCTTGCGATTCGTCCGGTCAGCGCCTTCGCCTTCCAGCCCCCATCCGATAATCTGATCAGCGCTGATGCGAATATAGGTGTCATCAATCGGATAGTTGATGCTAAAGAGCGCGTTGGCTCCCATCGGTACAGCTTCGGCTGTCCCGCGAATTTCTACTCCGCGTGCCTGCCACGGTGAAAGTACAACATCATCGACTACGAAGGATACATGGGGGTTCTTTAGAATATTTTTGAACTTCTTGCTCTGGGTCATAAATCGCCCCGGAATTTCGATAGTGTCCAGTTCAGCGTTATAGCGGAATGAGACGGGCGCGATCTGTGGATTACCAGCGGGGTTGACAGTAGCTAACCGTCCGAGCCGCTGGCTGTTCAGATATTCAATTTCTTTGGGGGTAAAGTTGCTCATGACGACTGCGATCCTTTCCAGATAAACAAAACAAGTTAGTATGCTAAACAATTGTTCATACGAAAACGATGCATCTTAGGGCGCAAGATTCTCGTTGACTTGCATCAGCAGGCGGCGCAGCAAGATCCGCTCCTCTAGCGTGAGATTGCCGAACGCCTCTGCATCAATCGCATCCCACACCTCTTTCACCTGAGGCCAAGTTTCGTAGGCGAGGGGCATCAGATACACCCGCGAGACACGTTGATCCTGAGCATCGGGGCGGCGCTGTACCAATCCTGCTTTTTCCATGCTGTTCAGCGCGTTTGTCAGGGTTGAAGGCTGCACCATCAGTCGCTCCACCAGATCGGACTGGGTTAGCCCATCTTGCTGCCACAATTCGCAGATGATCAACTCTTGGCCTCTGTACAGGCCGATCTCCTCAAGCCGTTGGTCAGAGAGCGTCCGATAGCGTTTGCATACTTGAGAGAGCAAATAGCCGTTACTGTCATAGATCGAATGAGTGGACATAATTTATTTAGCATACTAAACGATAAATAAATTATAGCAACCTCTCTCCGAATAGCAAAGAATCTCATAAATCGGGTGAGGGCATCTCTGAACGTTCTTCTCCGTTCGCGGAGAGGGATATAGGATAATGGCTTACCGACGCTACGTTACACATCATCCTCATCGACAAATTCAAGCGGCGGTTGCCCAACCGACTCGAAATCGGGTTGCGCTTTGCCGCGCCTGCTATCAGGCCGATTGTCAGGTCGATTTCGGGAGCGACCCTGCTGTACCGCTTCCGATTGAGAAACGGCAGCCTGTGGGCTAGCACAGTACGGGCACAGGTTCCAAGGCAAATCCAGCAGTTGACCGCAGTGGACACATGGCTTCTTGAGTCGGGTGTGGCAATACGGGCAAAGCTGCCACAGTGCATTCGAAGGGCGACCACAGCCGGGACAGGCTGGTTTTTCTTCGATGCCCTGCAAGAGCGCTTCTTCTTCAAGTGATCGTTCGTAGGCTTCCGCCAGCGTTTCACGCGGACGCAGCATCAGGTACAGCACCAAGCCAAACACATTGAGGATGGCGACCATCAGAGTCGCCGCGCCCTGTGCCAGCACATCACGAGATCGCGCCCGCACATCGCGCAGCGTCCAGAGTACGATTCCCAGCCATATCGAGGCAATGACAGCGCCTAAGGCCATTGTCCCATATAGCAAAAATTGGCTAATTGATTGATCAAAAGTCATCGTTAAGTTTCCTCTCGGCAACCGCGAGTATAGCACGCCGAGCTATGAGCGCCAATTTAACGGAGTTACAGAAAGACACCCACCCAGACACACGAAGCGGGTTTGCCTCCGCAGGGTTTTCTGTTTAAGCTCAACCTATCCGATGCTCACAGTAAGGTTGACTTAAAAGACGAAAGCGATAGAACATGGCGGAAGAATACGCAATGGATCACTTTGTAATAGTTAAAAGTAAACGCCCCATTCTTCGATTTTGGGAAGTACCGTCCTTTGATGATGGAGTATCATGGACAATCTTTGTTGATAACAGAAAGCCAAACTATGTCCACCCTATGGTGAGGAAAGTTATCGGCATTAAATATGCACACCGTAATTCGTATGATGATTTGAAGGATATGGCAGAAGAGACTGCATCCAATAAACATATCAAGGTACAAGAACACTACCTAAAGCCAGAGGAATTTGCTAGATTAGAAATTTCCCGACCATTTACTTTTAGTCTTGTCTCTCAACATCTTATGGGACTTGATGGAAGCACATTCTGTCTTCAATCTTGGACTGATTCCGATTCGCTAGTATTGGAATGGTGGGAAGCTGGGCCAAATGAATGGCACGAAATAGTTCAATGGGCATCGCAAACCCGTCAATTTTTATCAGACCTTTTGGATGCTCAAGAAAAAGCATTCAAGGACATAAATCAACAATTTGATGCAGGGACACCTAATATGGCGTAGAGTAGAATAAAGGGGAGATACGACGATGGAGGAAACGCCATGAAAAATAACCTGCACACAAGCATCCATGACAATCTATGGATTACCCGCAAGTTCATCGATGGTCACTTGAACACACCAATCACGATTGAAGGATTGAGTCGCCAAGCCGCACTTTCGCCGTATCATTTCATTCGTGCGTTTTGTACAGTATTTAAGCAAACACCCCACCAATATCTCATGCAGCGGCGGATTGAGAAAGCGAAAGAACTATTACGATCCACCGACCTATCGATCACCGAGATTTGTAGCTTGGTTGGATTTGAGAGCCTCGGATCGTTCAGTACACTGTTTCGTAAACTAGTTGGCCTCTCGCCACGCAGCTACCGTAAATCCTTCAGCCGCAGTGCTGGCTCTAAGACCCATCATGCTTATATCCCATTATGCTGCTGCATATTGCACGGCATCAACGATACCAATTGACGAAGTGTCGAGTGCTGAAAGTCCGCAATTTTCGAGAAGTATCTATAGCACAAATGTTTTATACTGAGGGCATCTTAAGGCGATAAGGAAGCTAAAATGATGCTCAAACGATTGTCAACAACCACTATATTTGTCAAGATCAGAACGAGGCACTACGTTTCTTTACCGAAAAGCTCGGCTTCGAGCTGCGTGCCGATGTAACGATGGGAGACTACCGCTGGCTAGCTGTTGGCTTGAAAGATCAGCCTGACCTCGATTGTCAGCTAGCGGCACTTAAGCCGGGTGGCCCTTTGGACGAAGACGACGTGCGCGTCTTGACGAAACTTGTTGAAGCGGGCAAGCTGGGTGCTGGAGTTTTCAAAACGGACGATTGCCAAGGAACCTACGAGCAGCTAACCGCCAAAGGCGTTGAATTCACTGTGCCGCCAACCGATAGGCCGTATGGCATCATTGAAGCGGTCTTCAAAGGTCCCGATGGGAATGTGTTCGTCCTCTCGCAGGACAAGATCTAGCCTTCATCGCCCCATAAACGCAAAAAGAAGGCGACCCATAGGTCACCTTCTTTTTTATTCCTTGTATTTCGTGAAGCTGACTAACCCGTTAACTCGCCTCTGGCGAGGCTGCTTCGGCTTCAGCAGCGGGGGCGGCAGTGTCTTCGCTTTCGATGGTGGTCATGATCAGTTCGCCGTTCTCAGCATCGATATGAACCGTGCTGCCCAACTTAAACGTCCCGGCAAGAATACCATCCGATAGACGATCTTCGACCATATTGGTGATTACGCGACGCAGCGGACGTGCGCCGAATTCAGGGTCGTAGCCCTTCTCACCAATCAAGATCTTGCCAGCTTCAGTTATCTCCAGTACAAGAGCGTGTTCGGAAAGACGCTCACGCACCTTGTTGAGTTCCAGATCCACGATCTCGGTCAGTTCTTCGCGGGTCAGTGGACGGAAGACAATGGTAGCGCTAACGCGGTTGAGGAATTCGGGACGGAAGGCACGGCGCAGTTGCTCCATCACCTTCTTACGCATATCCTCATAATCCTGCGACAGGGTTTCCTGTTCGTCACGCGGGGTGGCAAAGCCTAGCGAGGCGTTGCGCTTGATCGTATCCGCGCCGACATTGCTGGTCATGACAATGATCGCGTTGCGGAAATCGACCTTACGCCCGCGTGCATCGGAGAGATGCCCCTCTTCCATGATCTGCAAGAGCATATTAAAGGCTTCGGGGTGAGCCTTTTCGATCTCGTCAAAGACGACAATCGAGTACGGGCGACGGCGCAGTGCTTCGGTAAGCTGGCCTGCGTCCTCGTAACCCACATATCCGGGAGGCGCACCAACCAAACGGGCTACCGTATGCCGCTCCATGAATTCGCTCATGTCCAGTTGAACCAGCGCATCTTCGCTGCCGAACATGAATTCAGCCAGCGCTTTGGTGAGTTCTGATTTACCAACGCCCGTCGGGCCGAGGAAAATGAACGAGCCAATTGGACGCTTGGGATCTTTCAGCCCAGCACGGGCGCGACGGACAGCCTTCGAAATGGCCTCAATCGCTTCGTTCTGACC
Source organism: Chloroflexota bacterium (assembly GCA_040007395.1). Lineage (GTDB taxonomy): Bacteria > Chloroflexota > Anaerolineae > Aggregatilineales > UBA2796 > DATGFK01. The sequence continues at coordinate 9,609 of JBDTVG010000277.1, read as the reverse complement.
GATGATCCGGTTGTGCAAATGCTCTTCCATTTTCAGCAACCGCTCGGATTCGTCGCCGCTGATGCTGGTCACGGGGATACCCGTCCACATCGAAACGACTTCGGCAACGTCTTCGGCGGTCAACTGGGGTTTGTTGGTTTCAGGATTCCAGCCGGCCTTGAGCGTGGCAAGTTGTTCGCCCAATTCGCCCTCGCGGGTCTTGAGTTCCTGACGCTGATCAGCGGTCATCTCGCCGCTGAGTTCTTCGAGTTCCTCAGTGATGTCGGCGAGTTCGGCCTCGGCACGGCGCACACGAATAGCCTCTGGGCTTTTGTACATACGAACGCGGCTTGCGCCTTCGTCGATCAGGTCAATTGCTTTATCCGGCAGGAAGCGATCCGGCACATAACGGGCTGAGAGATTGGCGGCAGCTTCAATCGCTTCGTCAAGAATTTCGAGTTTGTGATGCTCTTCGTAGGGCTGCTTGATGCCCCGCAGAATTTCAATTGTCTCTTCGATGGACGGTTCGTCCACGAAGATCGGCTGGAAACGACGGGCTAACGCTGCATCGCTTTCGATATGCTTACGATATTCATCGAAGGTCGTCGCGCCGATGCACTGGAGTTCGCCACGTGCTAAGGCTGGTTTCAGGATATTTGCTGCGTCAACGCTGCTGCCTGCCGACCCTGCACCGACCAACATATGAACTTCGTCGATAAACAGGATGCTATCCGAGGACTTGAGTTCCTCAATAACCCGCTTGAGCCGTTCCTCAAACTGACCACGATACATCGTTCCGGCAACAAGGCTGCCTACGTCAAGCTGCAATACGCGCTTGTCGAGCAGGGTTTCGGGGGTTTCGCGATTAATGATGCGTTGAGCCAAGCCTTCGATAATAGCAGTCTTACCGACACCCGGTTCACCGATCAACGCCGGATTATTCTTGGTACGGCGGCTGAGGATCTGGATAACGCGCTCGATCTCCATCTCGCGCCCGACAACTGGATCGAGTTTGCCCTCTTCCGCCATCGCGGTTAGGTCTGTCGCCAGTTGATCGACTAAAGGCGTTTTGACATTCTTTTGGGCGCGTGGACTCGGATTGGGGTTTGAAATTCTGTTAGGATCGGCGGGTTGCGGACGATTCGGCTGGACGGGGCTTTCCTGAAGGACGCGGCGCGTTTGGCGGCGGACTTCTTCAGGGCTAACATTCAGCCGCTTGAGTACATCAATGGCAATGCCTTCGCTCTGGCGAACCAAACCCAAGAGCAGGTGTTCGGTTCCGATATAGTGGTGGCCCATCCGGCGGGCTTCATCTACCGCCAGTTCCAACACTTTTTTGGTTCCCGGCGAAAGGTCAAGCCGCGCATTCTGGGTACGCTGCCCAGCACGAGTCATCCGTTCGACGAGTTCCTCGACACGGCGCTGATCCAAGCCGAGGTCGCGCAACACGCGTCCGGCAACGCCGCCCTCTTCGCGCATCAGGCCAAGCAGAAGGTGCTCGGTTCCGATATAACTGTGCTGCAACCGTTCGGCTTCCTCTTGCGCCAGGCTTAGTACCCGTCGTGCGCGTTGAGTGAAACGCTCCATTTTGTTCGGCACGTCTATGCCCTCCATGTCCTGGCTATCCCGCACTAGTCTATCATACCCGTCAAGTTGTTGTAGAAGAACACTTATCGGTTTGTGCGGTTAGCCAATCACTTTACTTAATTTTACCGCATCCCGTCAAATCGTTCATTACAACTACAAAACTCTCAGGCAAGAAAGGTTAGTCGAGGTCGCAGGGAAAACACCCTGCATGATAGATAGTGTCAATTATACGCTTAACACTTCAGCATGACGAGTAAGAATTGCATAAACGTTCTGCACATAGTGATTTTGTTAGACTTTTGAGCAGCACTTGAAGACCTTTTAGCGACTTGTTAAACTACCGCCCAGAGATAACTTCGCGCTCCACCAGACGGTGCGGCCTCGTTTCGCCGCTGGATTCGATTCGTGCCGTACCGCGTAGAAACATCGCCGGAATGAGCGCGATGAAACAGACCACCGACCCGATCAGCAGCAGTTCATCGATCACTTTGATACCCGATGCAAAGTACGCCTGCACCGAAAGATGCTGGATTTGGTCGGGAGTCAAGCCAGCAGCAAAGGTATCGCGGGCGACCCCGACAAGGTAATTGACGCGGCTTAAGGCAAAAGTCGTCAGGGTCGAAACAGCGATTGTCATTCCGACCAAACGCAAAATAATGACTAACGCGGACGAGATTCCCCGCTGGCTTTCGTTGGCATCGTTGATGACGGCTGTTCCAATCGGCGAAATGGTCAGCCCCAGCCCAATGCCCACCAGAATCATCTCTGCCGCCATAACCAGATCGGGGGTATCGGCTTGCCATGTCAACCCAGCCAACAGGAATCCGATCCCAGCTAACGTCATGCCTAACATGGTCGTGGTGCGGTAGCCGATACGATTCGCCAGCCCGCCGCCGGGGATTGCCGCGAACATCATTGGGACGGTCAGGCTGGATAGCAAGATTCCGGCTTTTTCCGCCGCGTTCGCAATAGAGTCGGCGCTGGCGTTTTCGGCACGGAGATTGACCAGCAGCGGCACACTAACCAAGGCCAACATCAGGCAAAAGCCGACTAGCAAATTGGTAGAGGAAGCCGCTGAGACATTGCGTTTGCGGAACAGATGCAGATCGATCAATGGGTATTTCTGGAACCATTCCCAAATCAGGAATAGGGCGAAGCTCAATAGAGCGCCAGCTAACAGCGGCAGATTGAACGGCGATCCGTTGGCCTGTGTGTCCAGCGCATTGAGGCTGGTCGCTCCGGTGATTTCGGTATTGCCGCCGACTGCCACATTTAGCCCGATGAGCGTCAGCGATACCAATATCCCGCCGATGATGTCGAAGCGGCCTTCGCCTGCTGGATGCTCGACTCCACGCAGCGCCCACCACGTTAACCCCAGCGCCAGTAAGCCGATTGGCACGTTCAAGAAAAACAACGTATGCCAATCCGGGGCAGGCCAGTTCAAGCCAAGCTGCTGCAAGAACTGCTCAATGGCTGCGCCGTTTTGGTTGAAAAAACTGACCATTACGCCGCCGTACAAATGACCCAGCACCCAGCCCAAGGTATCCACTGCGCCGATAATGCCGATAGGCTGGGCGCGGCGATCCGGCGGATACAGATCACCGACTAAGGCCATACTGACCGGAACAATCGCCCCTGCGCCAAGCGCCTGAATCACCCGCCCGATAATTACCGCCAACAGCGTTAACTGATTGATGTCGGGGCGCTGGTGCAGCCCTTGCCGCGCAATCTGGTTCAGCAGGGCAGTAGGGAATTCGTGGGCAGTGGCGACCCACCACGATCCACCAATAAAAATCGCTAAACAGACCAGATAGACACTACGCCGCCCGATCAGATCCGAGACGCGACCCATGACGATCATGCTGACGGTGTAGGCCAGCAAATAGCCAGTGACCGCCCACGCCGCTGTCCCCAGATTCGTATCAATCGGGATATTGAGTCGAGTCAGCACTTCCGGCAAAATGGCTGACACAATCGTCAGATCCAACGCGCCGATAAAGACAGGCACTAGCACTAGCGCCAGAATCAACCAGCGACGATGCGTCGTTACAGTAGATTGGGGGGTAGCCGCATTCGTCATTTTTTATTTCGCCTGTGTCGCTTCAGAAGTTGCCAGCATTCCAGAGTCAACCGTTACCGGAATGGTGGCTTGTGCAGTCGCAACTGTATCGCCTAAATCTGGCGCGGCGATCTGCTCGTCTGAGTTGTAATCGAACAATTCGAGCGTCCATGTAGTCGGTTTGGGTTCTTTGGGGGTAACTGTCTCCGGCTGAACCATGATCACCCGGTCTACGCGGCCTGTGTCGATGGGGATATAAATATCGACTATTACATCCGAGCCACGTATCAGCCCAACCGTCAAGGCGGAAATATCCGCGCCCGCCGCATTCCCGGTCACATGGTACATTTGCACGCCGTCTATGTTCTCTCGCCCCACAACTTTGAGATCCTTGAGCGCTCGTAATGCCGACTGAATCCCGCTATCCGACGAGATCAATTTGGCGGCGTTAAAACCCGGTGAGAAGATCCGCTTAACCCAGCGTCCCGCCGTCAGGATCTGGTTTTTCATCCACTGGTCATCGCCAATCGCCGTGACATCGACTTTGCCGGGGATGCCTAGGATGCTTGCCACGACGGATGCGCTCACACGATCCGGGGCGACATACGCGCCGTCCGCCGAAATAAAGGCAATACTGTTGCCGGGGCCACCGAGCGTTAAAGGCGGATCGACATAGGAAGGCGCACCCGTCAATTGCAGTTTAATCTTGATCGATTTGGCATTTTGTACTTCGGTAGCGGCCTTGTTCAACAGCGTTTGCGGATCGGGCAGTGGAGCCTCAGTCGGGGTAGCAGAGCAGGCGGCAAGCGCCATCACCATCACTATGATCACCGTCCCCAAAGCCCTCATGCGGAAAATTCGCATTACCTGTCTCCTCATTTGATTAACACCAATTCGCGCCAAAGCGATAAAAGCCACATTCCAACCCTATTGAATATACCAAAGGTTCCGACGGACTGGCATAAAACCACCTAACAACTGGGAGTGTAATGATCACTTCTGGCACACTAACAGCGTTATAATGTCGCTTATGGGTTTCCTGCTGGAAACGACGCTAGCACCCAAGCCCATTTTTCTGAATTGCCACAAGTACTGTAAGTAATAAGGAGAAAATATGAAAAAAGAAGAAGTCGCCCAGAGCACCTCTGCGATCAACAAGAAATCCAAGGGATTCACGGGCGATGAACGAGCCGCGATGAAGGAGCGTGCCAAAGAACTGAAGGCGGAATCACGCGCAAAGAAGGACGCGGCGGACGGAGAAAGCGACGTACTCGCGAAGATCGCCGAGATGCCGGAAGCAGATCGCACTCTTGCCGAGCGGCTCCATGCGATCATCAAAGCCAGCGCGCCAGACCTCTCGCCGAAGACTTGGTACGGGCAGCCCGCCTATACCAACAAGGATGGCAAGGTCGTCTGCTTCTTCCAAAGCGCACAGAAGTTTAACACGCGGTATGCGACGCTCGGCTTCAGCGAGGCGGCGCACCTCGACGAAGGCGCTCTATGGCCTGTTGCCTTCGCGCTGAAGGAGTTGACCGCCACCGAAGAAGCAAAAATCATCGCGCTCGTGAAAAAAGCGGTGAGCTAAAGACTGATCCTCGCCACTGGTCCCGTCCTCGGCGGGTTCCTCAGTAAAGTCACCTTACGCACGACTTATTCTTACGTTGGATTGCCCTCACCCCAACCCCTCTCCCGCAGGGCGAGGGCTTCCCAAATTGCTCGATTCCCACTCTCCACTGCGTAGCGAGGGGTGAGGATAATTACAGTCAACGTTGATTTGATGCGATAGCCCTGATTAGCATGTGAAAAACCATACATCTTTTATCCAAGACGGTTTATAATCAACTCCCAACACGGAATAGTTTTTTCTGCATGATTTAGTTCAATCTTTTATCGTAAGGGTCGAGATTCTCAGAGGCACAATATGTCTGCCGAACAGCCATTTGTTCACTTGCACGTTCATACTGAATATAGCTTGCTCGATGGCCTGAGCAAGATCGATAAGCTCGTTGCCCATGCCAAAGAACTCGGCATGAAATCGTTGGCGATCACCGATCACGGCACGATGTTTGGGGTGATGCAATTTTACCGCGCTTGCGACAAGGCCGGGATCAAGCCGATCATTGGCATGGAAGGCTACTTGGCGCGGCACAATATGCACACCCACGACCAATCGGAGCGCCAACCGTATCACTTGCTGCTGCTTGCCAAGAACATGATAGGCTACAAGAATTTGCTCAAGATCGCCTCTGCCGCGCAATTGGAAGGCTTCTACAGCAAACCGCGCATCGATAAAGACTTTCTCGCCGCGCATTCCGAAGGACTTATCGGGACGACAGGCTGCCTTGCCGCCGAAATCCCGCGCATGATCGTTGATGGTCGCGACGACGAAGCCATGCGGACGATTGGCATCTATCAGGATATTTTCGGCAAAGACAACTTTTTTCTGGAACTGCAACAACACGACATTCCACAGATCGACATTCTCAATAAATGGCTCGTTGCCAATCGTGACTTCGCCAATGTCCCGCTGCTGGCGACCAACGACACGCATTATGTGCTGGATAGCGACTTCAACGCCCACGATACGCTGTTGTGCATCCAAACCAGCGCCCTCAAAAGCGATCCCAAACGCATGAGGATGTCCGACCCCAGTTATCACCTGCGTTCGCCACAGGAGATGTGGGATATTTTCTACGAAGTGCCAGAAGCGCTGTATAACACCGTCCGTGTCGCGGATATGTGCGATGTTAACCCAGACTCCAAAGGCAGTTACCATCTGCCGATCTTCCCCGTGCCAGATCGCTATACTGCCGATACCTATCTGCGCTATCTGGCTGAACGTGGCTTGCAATGGCGCTATGGCAGCCGTGCCGATGACGAAAAGATCAAAGCCCGTCTCAAGTATGAGTTGGGTGTCATTCACCAAATGGGCTTCGATACCTACTTCCTGATCGTATGGGATCTGTGCCAATATGCCCGCAAAGCCGACATCTGGTGGAACGTCCGAGGCTCTGGCGCAGGGTCGGTAGTCGCCTATAGTTTGGGCATCACCAATATCGACCCGATGGCGAATAACCTGATCTTCGAGCGCTTCCTCAATCCGGGTCGGGTGAGTATGCCCGACATCGATATGGACTTCCCCGATGACCGCCGTATGGACATGATCAACTATGCCATGCGTAAGTACGGCTCCGATAAAGTAGCGGCGATCATCACCTTTGGCACGATGAAAGCCCGCGCTGCTATTAAAGACGTGGGGCGTGCGCTCGACTATCCGTTGACAGAAGTCAGCAAATTGACTAGCCTGATCCCGCAAATCCCTAGCAAGCCAGTCACACTAGCCGATTGTCTCGGTGATGATCCCGAAAAAGCTGTGCCTGATCTCAAAAAGCTATATGCCGAAAAGGCCGAGGTTCACACACTGCTAGATACTGCCATGACTGTCGAGGGGCTGGCGCGTAACGCGGGAACCCACGCCGCCGGCGTGATCATCGGTGACAAGCCATTAGTCGAATATCTGCCGCTGCACCGCCCCATTGGCGACACGAAGATCAAGCAAGTGACCCAGTTCGTGATGGATATTTGCGAATCGATTGGCTTGCTCAAGGTGGACTTCCTCGGCCTCTCGACGCTAACCATTATGCGGAAAGCGTGCGAACTGATCGAGAAGTATCATGGCCTTAGCTTCAATATGAGCAATATCCCGTACCTTACCAAAGACGATGATCCTGAGTGGAATGAGAAACTAGAGAAAGCCTTCCGGCTCATCGGGCAGGGCGAAACAACGGGTATCTTCCAACTGGAAGGCAGCGGCATGACGCGCATGTTGGTCGAGATGAAGCCGCAAACCTTCCAGCATATCATCGCGGCGATCTCGCTGTACCGTCCGGGGCCAATGGATCTTATCCCGGCCTATATCCGGCGGATGCATGGCAAAGAGCCAGTGACCTACCACCACGAATTGCTAGAGCCGATCCTCAACGAAACTTACGGCATCATCGTCTATCAGGAGCAGATCCAGCAGATCGCGGCGACTCTGTTTGGGTATAGTCTGGGCGATGCTGACCTGATGCGTCGTGCCGTGTCTAAGAAGAAGGCCAAAGACCTACTTATCCATAAGCAGACCTTCATGGAAAACGGGCCACAGCAGGGCGTTTCTAAAGACATCGCTGAGACAATCTTCGATGAGATCGAGGAATTTGCAGCTTACGGCTTCAACAAATCGCACGCCGCGGACTATGCCGTGTTAACTTGCCAAACTGCCTACTTGAAGGCGCAGTTTCCCGAAGAATATTACACGGCACTGTTAACTGTCCAGCGCAACGTGATTGAAGATGTGCGCCAGTTCACTGCCGATTGCCGCCGCTTAAGGATCCCCATTTTGCCGCCGAATATTAACTACAGCGACATGGACTTTACTATCGAACGCACCGCCGACGGGCGGCGTGGCATTCGCTACGGGTTCGGTGCGGTCAAGAACGCTGGCGACAAAGCTGTCCAGAACATTATCGAAGCGCGGAATGAAGGCGGCGAGTTCCAAGATCTCTCCGACTTTTGCCGCCGAGTGGATCTCCGCTTGGTCGGCAAACGTGCTCTGGAAAGCCTGATCAAGATTGGCGCGTTCGATCAGTTTGCGGGACGCGATACGTTGATGCTCTCGCTGGATCGCATGGTCAACTTTAGCACCGATCATCATCATGCCTCGGATGTGGGGCAGATGAGTTTGTTTGGGGGCGGCAGCATCGCCGCCGACTCACTCTCGCTGACCCCTGTTCCAGCAGGCAAGGAAACCTCCCAGCGGGACACACTCCGCTGGGAAAAAGAACTGATCGGGCTGTACGTTTCCGATCATCCATTGAACGCACTGATGGATCAAATTCGCCGCCTGCCGAATATCCACTATAGCGAAATGCTGCGGCGTGAAGCGGATCAGATGAATGGTCGTCAGGTGACGGTAGCGGGTCTGGTCACGGCTATCCGCCAGATCAACACCAAGAATGGCGGCACCATGGCTGTCGTGACGCTAGAAGATGTCGAAGGTAATATCGACTGCGTGATGTTCCCGCGTTTGTGGGATCAATGCCGGAGCATGGTTGCCGTTGACAACCCGCTGATTATACGTGGCAAAGCGGATAACTCGCGCGGCGATATGCAGATTCTCGGTGAGTCGGTATCACAGGAAGCCCAGATTGCGGCTTCCTCAGAGGAATACAGCGGCTATCAGGCTAGCGCCCCTCATGACTCCCATAACGATTACAATACTGATCCGCACTGGTCAGAACCCAGTGACCAGAGTGAACCGCCGTGGGAATCTGAACCACAGGCTGAAGCACAGGACGATCCAGTTCAAACCGCTGTACAACCCATAGCGGACATGGACGACAGCCTTGAGACAGAGGCGCTTGATTCGCGTGAACCGGATGAGGATCTCGAAGAGTCTACCAAGCCCGAAGCAGCCTTATACGCTGCCGATTATGTGCCAGAACGAGCAGTACCCGATCTCGTTGTACATGGTCACACAAACGGTAATGGGGCAACCACGGCGAACGGCACAAAGGGTGCAATTGCTCGGTCTGCCGCTAGCCATTATGGCGAGGACAGCACCGTTGTCCTGCCGATGCCGTGCCGCGTCACCATCACGATCATGCGGACCGACCAGCCCGAAAGAGATTTGCGGCTTGTCAAGCGTATCCACAATAAGCTCAATGAGTACCCCGGCTCCGACCAATACCGTTTCCGGTTGATTGATCCGATCCGTACTGTCATTGTCGATTTCCCGGACACGACTTGCTATGCAGGCGCGGTGGAAGATTATTTGCTGAATGAATTTGGGGCGGACGCGATCCAGATCGAGCCGCTGCCCTTGACTGACACGGACTGATGGTGAGGTTTGCTTGATCTGTGCAACTTGCCAGCCATTGTAAGATACCGACTCTTGGTATCATCCTGTAATCAGATAGATCTCAACTGATCCTTGCAACGTG
>JBDTVG010000276.1:0-38493 GCA_040007395.1 Chloroflexota bacterium | reverse complement strand
TATCCGCCGCGTGATTGTAGGGGTAGCCAATACACGGGCTGGGGATATTAATCTTGCTTTGGTGGAGTCTTGAACTTTTCGCCGGAACCCGCGCCCAACGACTCGTTCATAGGTCGCATCCAGACCATGAAGACTCGCGATTTCGGCGGCTGAGTTGCCGCGAACACCACCGCGTCTGCAATATCTTCTGACTCGTGGAAGCCCTCCAACATTGGGTCGCCGGGAGTGCGTGTCCCGTTGTCGAAGCCGTAGGTGGTGTTTGTGCCACCCGGCGCGATCACGCTGATCTTCACGTTGTTCGGATAGGCTTCGTAGTCTATCGACTGGGCAAAACCGATCTGGGCAAATTTGGTGGCGCAGTAGATCGGTTCGTTGGGCAAGCCCGCCAACCCCGCCACCGAACTCACAAAGATAATCGCGCCGTGTTTGCGGGCGATCATGGGCGGCATGAAGGCTTTGGTACATAGCCACGTCGAACGCATGTTGGTATTCATGATCCAGTCATAGTCTTCGGTGGTCAGTGACGAAACGGTGCCGTTCTTGCCTACCCCCGCATTATTGACGAGGATCTCGACTTCGCCAAAGGTGTCGAAGGCCGCTTTTGCCAGCCGATCAACATCGGCTTCACTGCTCACGTCCGCCGGAACGACCAACGCTTTTGTACCGTTGTCCAGCGCCGCGACCTCTGCGGCGAGTCCATCCAGATCGGATTTGGTGCGCGAGGTAATGACAACGTGTGCGCCTTCTCGCGCCAGTGCCAGCGCCGAAGCTCGCCCGATCCCTTTGCCCGCGCCTGTCACGATGGCAACTTTACCATCTAAACGTCCAGCCATTTTTGATCTCCTTAAAAATTACGAACAGATTATTGTGTTCACTATTTATCCAAATGAAGTGTCAAGGACAGCCCAGCCGCTTGACACATTTTCTTACCGATTTATTGGCTCGGCAGACAGGATAATCCTCGATGTCGCTAAATAGTAGATGTGAAACGAATAAGCATTGTAGTTAACCAATACTCTTCGCTGAAAATCTGTAATCAAGAATGTCAGGCCATTGATGTCGAGTAGGTCAAACTCATACGTTGTCCCCTTGAGTACCTTTCGTTGTTCAACACGCAAATGAATCCGCCCATTGATCATCATTACGTCTTTTCTGGACAGATCAATACGCATTCCCCACAAACGTAGCATTACACCAGGGATGAATGAAATAGATGCCCCTAATATCAACGTAACCCAAAAAATGAGATTTATAGCAAACAAAGATAGCTCGAAAGGTACAGCGCCGTTCGCGGTAATGGTTGAACCTGTAACGGCATTGATGATAAGGACAATCGGAGTGAGCAGCATAATCGGCATTAGCTGAAGTGCCAACGAGGGCAATGGCCTCATTGCCGCTAGCACTATGAAAGCTATTTTGCGGCGTTGAGCATCACTCAAAGCCAACTGGCGATTAGCGCGGAGGTCTTCTTCTGTGAAATTAAATACAGCCATTAGATCAGAAAAAGACAGATCCTCCGTCAATGTTCTACTCCAATCCGTAATTTACTGAGGTGGAGAGATGAAGTTAAACTGCCGCACGCTTGGCTTTGGCTCGATCCTGCATAATCTTATCGGCAACCGATTTGACTTCGGGATCGCTATCCTTGAGCGCCGCTTGCAGTAGTTCCTCACCGACCTCAGACATCAGGCCAACCGATACCCGCACCACATGCGCCTTGACTTCGCTGTTCTGTTCGCGATAGTATGCCTGTTTGAGTACTCCCGGCATCCGTTGGTGGCGCATCCATGCCAGAGGCCAGATCACCGCCATACGTGCCTCTGCCAAATCGTCGAACAGCGCCGTTTCCAGCGCATCGATCATCATATCCGCGACTTTGCTTTCGCCTACATCGATCTTCAAGTAGTTGGTGGCGTGGAAAAAGCCGCGCAAAATCTGTTGCAAGGTTTCGCCACTAGTCCGCCCGATGATGCCCGATAGTTCCTGCAACCAACCCTCACCAGCCAGTTCCAGCAGACTCAAGGTCGCTGCGTATTTGACATCCGGTTCGGGATCGTTCATCGCGTTGCGGACAATCGACATGGCGGCGGGGACTTCCGATGCACCCAACGCTTCTAACGCCTTGATCCGTACTTCGGGGTCTTCGGCTTGCAATACCACTTCGAGAACGGGAATCGCCGCTGGATCTTGGCAGTCGCGCAAGCCCCATGCCGCCGCCATCCGCACGTCATCATTTTCGTTTTGCAGTGCTTCGGTCATTAACTCGTAGGCAGCCAGTTCACGCAAATCACACAACGCATACATGACGCTTTCGCGCACTCGCGAGTCTTTATCTTTGAGCGCCAGCTTGATCAGCGGTTCGGCGGAAAACCACGAGAATCCGTAAAGGTGGCGGGCGGCGCTAGCCCGTGACGGCGCTTCTCCGTCGGTCAAGACCTGCTGCATCAACAGCCGTGCATCGCGATCCCCACGTTCACTGAGCTTTTTGGCGGCACTGTATCGCACGTAAAACGCTTCGCTGCGAATCGCCTCATGCAGGGCGGGCAGCGAGATAGCACTGGCAGGCAGCAGATTGAGCATGTTGGCTAAACCCATCACGCTCAGACGGCGTTGACCTTGCTGCCCATAGCTGATCGAAAGTCGGGGTTCGCGCCCCGTAAGTTTTGGCGTATCAGGAGAGCTAGTCATAAGAGCCTTTCCGGGTGCAATTTTTAACGTAAGGTCGCAACGACAACATCACTGAGCAGCGTTTGATCAGTCGCCATATCGGTTACAGTGAGACGTAGTTGGCGGCGGTCATCGATGCTGAAATAAGCCTTAATCCGATCCTCGCCTGCCACGCCGGGTGGAATCAACTTGGCTAGCATTTGCGCGACTTTATCCTCGTTCAGTGGGATGATCTGTTGGCTGCTGCGTTCCGCCTGTGCCACAAACACCGCCTGCCCATCTTCATATTTGACTTCCAGCATCGACACCGAATCAGTATCAATCTCCCCGATGACAAACTCAATCGACTCTTGTTTATCGTGGGCGGCACTGAGGATAATCTCTAACGGCTTAGGAGTCGGATAGCGGCTGCCCATCGGGATAATCTCGTCGTACAGGTGAACACCGTTTTCCAGATGCCGGATGCCGTAGCTGTGTGCCAGATAATCTTCGAGGCCAAAGCCTGCCGCCACTTGCAGTGCTCCCTCGGCAACTGCCGTGAAGGGCTTGTCCGAGCGAACCGCCATATCGGTAAAATATTGCTTGAGAATATTCTGCACAGCGGGCATAAGCGAAGTCCCACCAACGAGCAGCACATAGTTAATATCTTCCTTGAAGATTCCGCGTTGGTGGGCGACGTGCATCACTTTATCAACCACGCGGCGCAGAGCACTCGAAAAGCCGTTGACCTCCAATAGCGCTTCCAGTTCGGGGCGAGTGATCGTCACATTATGCGATTTGCCGCCTGCCTCAAATGTGAGATCGACGCTCTCAACCGTTGAAAGGGTGATCTTGGCCTGTTCGCACTGTGTCAACAGCGAGGTATAGCTGCTGCCCAAATCTTTGGTAGAAAGTCCGGTACGCTTCAACACTTCAGCTAGCAGCCATTGATCGATGTCGCTGCCGCCGATGATACGCCCCGCTTTGGCAATGACTTTAGCGGAGTGCTGTCCAGCGCTGCCTTTGAGCAGGCGTTGGATTAGGCCACCCGTTTTTTCGCGACTTTCGGGCAACTGCACCAACGAAAGGTCGAGCGTGCCACCGCCAAAGTCGAAAACTAACACCACTGCGCCGGGTTCGGTTACTGCATAGCCTAATGCCGCCGCCGTCGATTCGTCCACAATACGGATTTTCTCCGGCGCAATATCGGTGATTAGTTCGTTGAGCCACGCTAAATAGCCTTCAAACGACGCAACAGGAGCCGTCAACACCAGTTGATCGATGTCAGCTTTTTGATAGGGGATTGCCGCGAGCAGTTGCCGCACGAAACTACGCCCCGCATCACGATCTGCGTACAGTACCCCATCGATCTCGCGGGGTTCAGGCGCAGGGCTGGCAACGATCCCACGCTTGAAGTTGCGGAACAGCCGATTATCTTTTTGATAGTCGAGCTTGTTATCGCGTACCGCCTGTCCAATCGTGGCCTTGTTCGCGCTTGCATCGTGGATGTAGAGCAGCGACGGAACCAACGATAGCCGATCCGCATCAGCGGCGGCACTAATCCCCGGTACAGTGATGATCTCCGAGGTTTCCTTATCGCTGTTCCAATAGGCAACTACAGAGTTCGTCGTTCCAAAGTCGATAGCAATCTTGTGACCCATCGTGTCGTTTACTCACAGCGTCAATGATTTCGGCGGATAAAGTAGTAAGAATTTTATAGCAAATACAACGCAGGCAAAGCCGCTAGTGTATTCAATGTTGTCTCAATCGGAGGTTAGGATGCTAAAACAAAACTCTATCTTATTCTCAACCAAAAAGAAATGTCAACTAGTCAAAATTGAACAAATGTGCTATAATATTGATGTGCTACAAAAATGCTATTCACCTCATCGAGTAGGCTAATTGACAGGATATATCCGCCAACTATTCCACAGAGTTTTGTTGCTTTGGTAAGTCGTACGATAAGTTCAGGAAATAACATCATGAAACCAAGACAACTCAAGGCGCTACAGGCCAAAAGCAAACGACTAACCGCCCATGCAATCCAAGCAGACCGCCGCGAAAATGCGTTTATCGTCATTGTCGGCAGCGGCACAAGCAGCACCTTCAACCATATCGTGACGGTTAAGTTCAACAAAGACGGCACAATTGCCGCCCGATGTACGTGCCCTTGGGCAGAACACGGCGGGATCGCGTGCAGTCATGTAATCGCCGCGCTGTCGAAACTGGCGGCGCTCAAACATCGGGCATTGAGCTTCTGGCTCACCCCGGAAGAAGCCGCCCGTCAGAAGCGCAGTGTATTCCAGTTGACCAGCGGTACCGCCAAAGAGGAGGTCTGGATTACGAGCCGTGAGGCGGCCTAACCCATCTCTAGCCGCCTCTACGAATTTGGAGGGGCGGCTAGAGATACGGTAAACTTTATCCCCCGTTTTGCCCATTTGTTTAATGAGGAGAGAACTTTGCCCCAGCAAACTCAGGAACATCAGGAATATATCGAGATACGCGGCGCACGCGAAAACAACCTGAAGAATGTGTCGTTACGCATTCCAAAACGCAAGATCACGATCTTTACAGGAGTATCTGGTTCCGGTAAATCCTCGATAGTTTTTGATACCGTTGCCGCCGAAGCCCGCCGTCAATTAAATGACACCTTCAGTACGTTCGTTCGCAATTTTCTACCCCGCTATGCTCAACCGGATGCCGATGCCATCGAGAATCTGAGTATGGCGATTGTCGTTGACCAGAAACGGTTGGGCGGCGGATCGCATTCGACGGTAGGGACGATTACCGATATTTACTCGGTTATGCGGCTGCTGTTCTCGCGGGTAGGGCAACCCTACGCGGGCAGCGCCATTTACTTTTCGTTCAACGACTCGCGAGGTATGTGTCCAGAATGCAACGGGATGGGGCACAAGCTCGGTGTGGATATGGATGCCTTTCTGGACACCTCCAAGTCGATCAATGGGGGGGCGATATTGTACCCAGAATATGCCGTCGATAGTTGGGGCTGGAACATTCTCACGCAGACAGGCTTGTTCGATAATGACAAAAAACTGGCTGACTACACCGAACAAGAGATGGATCTCCTGCTCCACAGCGCGCCCTACAAAGTCAAAATGAAGATCGCCAGCAAAGCTGTCAACATGACCTTTGACGGGATCATCGATAAGTTCACCCAAAAATACATCTTGCGAGATGTCAAAACTTATTCGGAGCGTACCCAGAAATCGGTAGAGCCGTACATGACCGATGGCCCTTGTATGCTCTGCAAAGGCGCTCGGCTTAATCAGGCGGCACTGAATTCCCGCATTAATGGCTACAACATCGCTGAAATGTCGGCCATGGAAATTGACGATCTGATCGGGGTTGTCAAGGCGATCAAAGACCCGATAGCGGCTCCAGTAGTTAAACCACTGATCGAGCAGTTGCAGGCCATGAGCGATATTGGCTTGGAATATCTCAGCCTCAACCGCGAAACCGATACCCTGTCGGGTGGTGAATCGCAGCGTATCAAGATGGTCAAGCACTTGGGCAGCAGCCTTGTCGATGTGATGTATGTCTTTGATGAGCCAAGCGTCGGATTGCATCCACGTGATGTTCACCGCCTAAATGAACTACTGCAAAAACTGCGCGACAAAGGCAATACCGTGATTGTCGTTGAACACGATCCTGACGTGATCAAAGTTGCCGATCATGTGGTTGATGTTGGCCCACACGCGGGCAGTCGTGGCGGCAACATTGTCTTCGAGGGGAGTTTCGACGATCTACTCTATGCCGATACGCTGACAGGCAAGCATCTAAAACAGTCAATGCCGATCAAAGAGAATTTTCGTGCGGCAAAGGGTAAGCTCACGATTGCCCACGCCACATTGAACAATTTGAAGGATGTCACCGTTGATATTCCAAAGGCGGTGTTGACCGTTGTGACAGGCGTAGCAGGTTCGGGCAAAAGTTCGCTCATCAACCAGACCTTTCTGAACCAGTATCCCGACACAGTGATGATCGACCAATCAGCCGTTGGCACTTCTAGCCGATCTAATCCAGCCACCTACACAGGGATCATGGACGATGTCCGCAAGGCCTTTGCAACAGCCAACAAGGTTAATGCAGCATTGTTCAGTTTCAACTCCAAAGGCGCGTGCGAAACGTGTCAGGGGCTTGGCTATGTCTACACCGATCTGGCGTACCTCGATGAAGTCAAAACGCTGTGCGAAACGTGCGGCGGCAAGCGCTTCAAGGACGAAGTGTTGGCCTACAAATTCAATGGCAAATCGATCAGCGATGTGTTGGCGATGTCGGTTCGGCAAGCGCTCGACTTCTTCACGCTTAAAGAAGTTGTCCGCAAGCTGCAAGCACTGAGCGATGTCGGCTTGGACTACCTCACCTTGGGGCAGCCATTGAGTACACTTTCCGGCGGCGAATGTCAGCGCATCAAACTCGCCAGCGAACTGCACAAAAAAGGCAGTATTTATGTGATGGATGAGCCAACGACAGGGCTGCACATGTCGGATATTGGCCACTTGCTGACGATCATCAATCGATTGGTCGATACAGGCAATACGGTGATCGTCATCGAACACAATCTGGACGTGATCAAAAACGCCGACTGGATCATCGATATGGGACCAGAAGGCGGCAACAAAGGCGGCAAAGTGATGTTCGAGGGAACGCCACAGCAGCTTCTTGGCGCGACTCAATCCCTCACCAGCGAATATTTGCAAATGGCCTAGCGCTTTGTGTTTACCTCACCCTACGGCTGGGTGAGGTAAACTTTTCATAAAACAATTTGTGCGTAAGATAAGTTATTGACGCACCTTGCGTAACAAGCGAAAAGGGTTAGTTCAGTAATGATTCAAGAAGCAGAGGCTTACTTTCAAAAATCAAGAGAGAGCTATCGTGCAGGGGACCTAAAAGCCAGTTTAGCTGCATTAGATAAAGCCATAACTATTGATCCTAACAATCATGAATATTATATGGCGCGAGGCGATTTACGATACATGCTGGATGAGTATGGCCCCTCGATAGAAGACTTCACAAAAGTCATCGATGATAGCCAAGATCTCGATGAACTAGCAGAAGCTCACTCAAAAATGCTTGTTGTATACCATTATTGGAGTGGGCATACGAACGAAGTTATCGAGGAATTGAATTGGATTATCGCACATGGGTTTGGACGTTCAAATGATTTTTCTTGGCGAGGACTCCATATGTTGCGATTAGGCTTGATTGAAAATGCGATAAGCGATTATAGTGCAGCATATGAACTTGCATCCTCAAATGATTATTTACTAGGACGTGCCCATGCATTTTATGCCGCACAATATTATGAAAAAGCTATCGATGATTTAACTTTAATTTTAGATAAAAAAGATCCGCTCCACCCAAGCATTCTTGCCGCAATTTATCATTGGCGCGCAAAAGCGTATCGCAAGCTTAACATCAAAGAAAACGCTCTAAGCGATGCAAACCAAGAAATGCTGCTCAGGAACCAAGAACCATTCAGCACTTTTGATGAATACATAACCAAAACAGGAGGTGACGAGTAAAAACCTAAATAGATGTCCAGCAGCGCAGCTCACTTTTGGGTAAGTTGAGTTATTGATAAATTTTCAAATCGCCTAGCCCGTACTTAACTAGCACTTGGCGTGACTGCACCGCGGGACAGCATGATATAGTTCAGCGTCGTGTATCGCCTGCGCTGGCACATTGAACTGATTTTTAAACTCTGGAAGTCTCAAGCCAAGCTGACCCCTCTCCGCTACGAGCGTCCTGAGCGTGTCGCCTGTGTCTGGTACGCTCACCTGCTCGGCTTGCTCATTTTCCAGTGGCTTATTGCCCCTGTTCGCGCCGAAACCAAGCTGACCGAACTCAGTCCCGTCAAAGCTTTCAGACTCTTCCAAAATGCCCTCCCGGCTCTCATCCGCCGCATTGCGGCGGGCTGGCATCAAGTCAACGCGCGCCTCACCCGCTTTTTTCGCGACTTAGCCCGCTTCGCCCAAATGTCTACGCGCCGAAAAACGCCCTCGACTCGCCAGCGTTTACTCCGCGAGGCCCTTTAATTGTCTTACCTTCATGCCTATGTGTCCACCATATCGCCCCGAATTCAGGGAAGGACTTTAGAGAGAGTCAACAGTACGCCCTCTCCGTCATTTTTGTGATGGCTCTGTGATAAAACCCGTCATAGAAATCTCCGTAAATTCCATACACTGTTAGTATCGGGAAGTGCTGTCTATTTCCACCCACACCTGTTACTTGCCGATTCGTCATTTCCTGAGACATCGCACTATTCGTACTATCGAAGGGAAACGTCGTGACTAAAAAACTGTATGCACTCCAACGTAAAGGTCAGAAACGGGTCGAACTGTCGTATGGCGCTTTATACCGCAATTTTGCTGTCAAGCTCGACGGCATCCAAGTCGGTACGGCGGCGGATCGGAACGAGCTTAAAAACGGCAAAACGTTTACCCTGAGCAATGGTTCCAAGCTGCGCGTACAACTTGAAAAGAACAGTCAGGTCAGCGTGTATATGAATGACCGACCCTTGCCCGACTCCCCTACCGATCCGGTCAAGAAGTTTACCAACGCCTACTCAACAATTTTCGTTATCGCCGTGTGGACTGCCCTGCTCAGTTTTGTTCTACCCGCAATTTTACATAGTACGTCGGGTCGGACAACTTCTGCTGCCGCTTCAACGTTTACGATTGTATTCGCGCTGGCATTTGCTGGCTTCTTCGCCCTATTAGGGTGGCTCGTGATGCAGAAAATTCGGATCGCCCTGTGGATTGCGATTATCGTCTATGGGATAGATCTGCTGTTTCTTGTGTTCGGGATGCTCAATGGCTCCTCAACCTTCGTGGCGGGCATTCCAGTTCACTTGTTCTTCTTGTACTATATGTACAAAGGTTTTGAAGGACTTGACGCGCTCGAACAGGAGCAGGCCCGTAGCCAATCAGAAGTCTTGGCTCCTCTAGCATAAAGTCGTTAACCTCACCCTCGCCCCAACTACGCAGTATAGAGAGGCGAGGGTGAGTCATTCATCCCATCGTCTATCTTCGTAAGAGGTGACTGTTCAGGCGGCTGAGTAGTCACGAAAGGACTTGCTTTTGTTGAAGTTGCGTATCGCGTTGCTAACTAGCCTTGGCTTAACACTCCTACTCACCCTTTGTCTTTCTTCGGTTCGCCCAAGCTTAGCAGGTTACAGCAGTATACGTTGTGCAGATTATGCGCCAAACGGTAGGACGTTTCTGTTATGTCGCCAAAATGGAAGTCTTGAGATTCGCGATGCCCGCACAGGCAAGTTGGTTCAAACATTTAGCTCTCAGAACGGACCTGTGGCTAATGCTATCTATGCCCCAGATGCTAAAACTGTTGCTCTTGGAACTGCTTGGGGTGCGGTTGAGTTGGTAAGCATGGATGGAACGCAACACAATATTCTGGCTGGAAAAGCAGAAAATGAGTATAACGGTGCAGTTGTTGCCTTCTCACCTCACGGAAAACTGCTTCTCAGCGGTACATACAGTGGTGAGGCAACCCTCTGGGATGTCGCTACCAAACACCCTAAATTTAGTCTATCGGTTGAAGGTGGTATTGGTCAGGTCATGTTTGCACCTGACAACAAAACAGCCGCTATTCTCACTAATCACCAAAAAATGCTGATTTTGGACACAACTACAGGCAAGGTAGTACGTCATCTTGAAGACATAACTGGAACGTCCAGATATTCGTCAAATTCTCGATGGCTGTTGGTTAACCGGTATGATCTTAGTCTCCAAAAATGCGTTATCACCGTATATGATGTGCGAGACGACAACCCTCTTTATCTCTTAACCTCAACATCAGCAGATGGATCTCCACTCTGTTATGAATCCCTTGCTGTTTCGGTAGACAATATGATTGCCGCCACCTCGACTCGTTCAGAGAAAGATCTGACCATATGGAGTCTTTCAACAGGTAAAGTAGTCCGTACCTTCGAAGCCCATGAAGACACAATATATAACATAAGGTTTTCACCGAATGGACACCTACTCCTCACCAGTTCAGGAGCCTCGGTCAAATTATGGAATGTTGCCTCAGGAAAATTAATGCAGACCTTTACATCTGGTGACCCCGAAATGGATGGCCTTCAACCGATGTTTGTTGCTTTCGCGCCTGACAGTCACACACTTCTCACCGCTGGGCTATATGATGATGCTCATATGTGGGATCTGCGCACAGGTAAAGAGCTTTTTCAGATTCACTAACCGATGATGATTTGGAATCGTTTATAAGTTTGGGTTTCTCAGCAACACGTACTCTATTTCTCTTGCCATGTAACGGCTCAGGCTTATGGTATGGCTGAGCTGTTACCGTAAGAGTAAGGTTTTTAACTATGCAGCGGACTGGGCAGGCCCATCCCTACATCCAAACCGGATCGCGTAGGGACAATGCCTGCGTTGTCCGGCATTGAATTGTGCATTTCAGATCGCCAATGGGTGAAGGTCAGGTAAGAACAAGCCAGACTCCCGCCCTCTATCCAACATGACTTCTATTCCCACTCATGAGAGTATCGCCGCTGAGTGTGCCACCCACATTCAGCGGCGATTTGCGCGGGTGGTCGGGCGTGGCACAACGGCGCTGTACGTGGCACTGCGGGCGCTGGCACTGCGCGATACTCCGGGCGAGATCATTTTGCCCGATGTGACCTGCTCTACTGTGCTGGATGCGGTGCTGCTGGCAGGCTTCACGCCGATCTTTGCCGACAGTACAACGGATCGCTTTGCCATGAACGCGGACAGCATTCGCCGCCGGGTCACGCCAGCCACACGCGCCGTGATCCTCTCGCACATCTTCGGTTATACGAACGAGGCCGTTGATTTAGGTATCCCGATCATCGAAGATGCCGTGCAGGGGTTAGGCGGTATGGCAGGGGGCAAGCCAATCGGCACGCTGGGCGACATCGCTTTTACCAGCTTCCACCCCACCAAAATGATCAATGGTCAGGGCGGCTTGGTCGCCACCGACGATCCGGCGCTGTGGGATGCGATCCAGCAAGTCTCGCTCGTGGATAGCGTGCCACCGCCCGAACAAGTTTCCACGCGCTACCAACACTACTTCACGCAACTTGCCGCCACTCGCGACATGCTCATTCGCCCGTTCGATGATCGCGCCGAGAATGTGGCGCGGATAGCGGCGGGTTGGTCACGTTTGGCGGCAAACGTCGCGGCGCGGAATGAGAGAGCACGCTATTTGCGCGAAGGGGTAGCCGATCTGCGGCTGACTCTGCCGCTAACCCTGCCGTCGATTCAACCGGGCGATGCGATCTGGCGCTATACGTTCGCCGCGCCAACGCTTGCCGTTACCCGCTGGATTCTGCGCCACCTGCAAGCCGCCGGGTTAAGCGGTTCAGCCCTTTATCCATCGTTGAGCAATCTGTTTGAGCCAAACACCACACTTGCCAGCGTAGAACTTGCGCCCCGCCTCATCAATCTGTGGGTAGATGACGCAACCGATCAAGCTGCACTTGATCAAATGATCGCGGTGCTGCACGGCGTACCCCGGAAATTTTGGGGATCATCCTGATCGATGCCCTATCTATGGCCTAGACTTTATGTTTTCCTCACCGCTTAGCCCTGTTCTTCTGGCGGTTTGATCGTGTTGAAGCTGCGGTAAAGCAGATAATCGTAGACGAGTTTCAGGCCACCAGCGAGCAGAAACGGTGCGCTTAACCACAGTCCGCCTGCGCTGAACATCGCGCCTGTCACCCCCGGCGAAAGGGCTGCGGCGGTTGTCCGAGCGAGGCTGGTCACACCATTGGCTGCCGAACGCTCCTCAGGATCGACGACGGCGACGGTGTAGGATTGGCGTGTCGGCACATCCATCTGCGAGATACTAAAGCGGGCGAGCAGCACGAGAATCGCTAATGGTAAGGTGGGCATCAGAGGGATTAAAATCAGCAGCAGATTCGAGGGGACATGCGTAAAGACCATCGTATTCACCAAGCCATAGCGCGCTGCAACTCGCGCTGCCGCTAGTGCGGATAACCCTGCAAAGAAGTTCGCTCCCAGATAAATCAACCCAATTACCGCGACATCGACACCAAAGCGGCGGTTAAACCAGACTGCCACAAGGCTTTGGACGATCAAACCACCCGCAAACGCATCGATCATAAATAGCAGCGATAACTTCGTCACGACACTGCGTGAGCGCTTTAACCCGAATAGGCTTTGGAGCGTGACCGGACCTTGCGCTGTCTGGATTTCGATGGCGGGCGATAACCGCGTGAACAGAATCGCCAGTATCCCGCCGATAACTGCGTAACCAATAATCACAGCGCGATAGCTGTTCAGCGGCGTTTGTCCTGCATTCTGAAGGGCTTGGGCAATCAATCCGCCAAACAAGGAGCCAAGCCCCGTCATCACCGACCCGATCAGGCTGTACCACGCAAACACCTGAGTGCGCTGCTTGTCGGTGGTAGTCTGTGGCAGCGCGGCTTGTTCAACCGCGAGAAATGGCCCAACCTCATTGCCGCTGGGACTGATCGTGCCGATAATGGCAGCAATCGTCAGCAGAGTAATATCGCTGGTCAAGGCAAAGACGACTCCGGCAAAGATCATCAAACATGAGCCGATGATCAGCATTCGCCGCCGCCCAAAACGATCCGCAATGATGGTGATCGGCAGGGAGACGGCGGCATCACCAAGCAGGGTCAGGCTTATCACCAAGCCCACTTGTGTATCGGTTAAGCCTACCTGAATCAGGTACAAGCCTAACACAACGGCGATCAGCCCATAGGCAAACATACGTACCATACGTGTCGCGAATAACAGCCGACCATCGGGGGACAAGGTTTGCAGCGATTGAAATTCAGGAAGTTGAAGCACCGAGGATTCTCCTTATCGATCACAGTACAAAAAGAGTGCAGCAAATGTTCTGAGCAGGCATTATGTACCGTAAAGCGCTACAGGAACAACTTTCACCTAGGGCAAACGCATCAAAATCAAAATGAAAGATGGGGTTATTCGCCACATCTCCATTCGCCAACAGGTAGGTATTCAATCTTTGGGCGGACAGGGCAAGCCCTGTCCCTACGAAATACGGTTTGGAGTAGGGACAATGCTTGCGTTGTCCGCTAAACTTTTCAGGCGTTTATCTTGCAACTTTCACCCCAAAAATGTGCGTGGTTCTCAACCACAGGGTGTTTTATAAGCTCACCTTACGCAACCCTCACCCCCCGCCCCTCTCCCTCAGGTAGAGGGGAGCAAATACGCTTATTTGGAAAGTCCCTCGCCCTGAGGGAGAGGGATGTAGGATGAGGGTAACTTTGCATAAAACACCGCCTGCGTAAGGTGAGTTATAATTTCAACGATTAGATTCGCTTGCTAGACAAACTACGATAGGTGCTATTGGATAATCAACCTGCCTTACGCCGCCGTGTGAGACAAATCATCGACCGCAGCAGCACTATACAGCGGCTTAAACGGCGTGCAGCGCTGATTGTCGATCTTGTGTTGCTCTTGGCGATGCTGGTGTTGCAGTCGGGCGCACCTTTGATCTTGTGGGTGATAGGGAGTCTCGCGCATCTCTACGCCGTCTATCCTTCACTATTAAGGCTCAATACACAACCACGCAGCGTGCGCGACTATACCAATCGGCGCAATGCCCGTCGGGCGCTGGATCGGCTGGGTGTGGGGATCGCGGAGCCTGACGAAAAAGCTAAAAACGATGCGGCGCTCGATCCGGCAATTCACCTGCTAGACGATGGCGAAGTGGCAATACCGTGGCTCCCGGATGATCAAGAGCTAGCGCGGCGGGTTCACAAGCTCATTCGCTATGATCGGCCTGCCCAACGCCAACGATTGGCAAGAGCACGACTGCGTCACCTTTTGCTGTTATTGGTGCATGGGCTGTTATTCGTCGGCGCGAACACGCTGCTGGTCTATCGTTTGGAGTCGGCTTTGCTGCTGGCGTGGGCTGGCGGGCTGCTGATGCACGCTTACACAGTCTATGCCGTAGAGCCTACCCCCGAAGACGACGAAAAGCGGCTCGACTGGATACTGCAAAATATCCATCAGGTCGATCTGATCGATAAGCCTAAGAGAGCGACTGTGCTGCATCTTTCCGACGATGGCGAACTACTGTCGATTGAGGAACAGCGCCACCAATGGCGCGATGAACACTCGCGATATTAAACCGGACATCACACGTATTCTATCGTTTCCATCGTAGTTTGGGAGAGATCCCCATATAGGCCGCGCAGTTCGGGTGCAACCAACGGCGCGATTTGATACATCATTTCGTCAGCGGCTTTAGCGTACTGTTTGCGGGTCACGCCTTGCTTGAGCTTGAACAGCCTCCCGACATTAATGGTGATGTCAGTACGCTTGAATTGCTTGAGATTTGCCAAAATATGTTCTGTGCCGCTGATGCCTATCGGAACCATGACTGCGCTGGTCTGATTCGCCAGCAGTGCTGTGCCTTCCGCCGGGTTACGCAGCCCATCTTTATTGCGATGGCCTTCTGGCGAGATCATCAATATGTCGTCGGAGTTGATCAGCGCCACCGCTTGTTTCAGGGCAGCGCGATCCACCGCGCCGCGCCGAATCGGGACGTTGCCCCATGCCCAAGCCGCTAACGCGATCGGTGGATTTTGCATTAGTTCGATTTTGGAGAGTGGCACGGCTGTCCGTTTTTTACTAGCCCAACCAGCAAGTAAAGGGTCAAAATACGTCACATGGTTGAACAGGATAATCGTTGGCTCGGTCAGCGGGATTTTCTCCTGACCCGTCGTTTCTATCTTGAGCGCAGGATTTATAAAAAGTGTCTCCGCCAAGAATCGCAAGAGCCAGCGTGTTGTGCGTAATCGGGTCGGGTTCACTGCAAATGCTGTTTTATGGGCTGGTGTGATCAAGCTGTTATATCCCTTGTTGGAATTGTTTCGCTGTAAGGTAATTGTAGCGCTTGATAGTGGCGAGTCGAATGGGATAGAAAAAATGTGATGATCAACAATAGGCAGATCAACCTGATAAGAATTGCCGTCCGAGGCAGATATAAACCACTGGTTTATATCTCGATTGGTGTCCTTGCCATGCTATTCTTTGAAATTGTGTAATGAAAGTTTCTACAAAATTACCTAACCATCTAGTCGTCGCGGCGAGCCAATTGCTTGACGACGCTGGCAAAAAGCTGTGCATCGATCTGGTCGGGGACGTTGATGCCCTGATAGTGCTGTTCGGAATCGCCAACGTAGATGCGCCAGCGTTCGTCGTTGTGTTCGACACGCTGAATATCGGTCAATTTGTGTGACCAGTCGCGGCGATGACCGAGCAAATGGATCTTGCGGTCTGTCACGTAAAAGTGCCCGGAGTCGAGGACATTTTCCTCGCCCTGTGCCAGCACACTGCCCACGCGCATCGCCTGTTGGAAGGTAGCCGGATTCGCCATCAAATAGACGCTTTCGTCAGGACTCATCAGCGGCGGTGGGGGAACCAGTGGCCCCGGTTGCAACCACGACAGATCGCCGCGCTGCACCTGTTGGATACGCTGACGCTGCACATAGCCTTTGCGGCTAGCCTCCAAGGCTTCGTCGGCACTGAGCCATCCAGCCCGCCCCAGATAGAGCATGACATAGTAGAAGCGCGAAGCCTTGTTGACATTCTTGTAGCGAATGCGCCAAGTATCGGCGCTAGGTCCCGGCTCGAACAACGCCACCGAATTGCAACTGCTGCATACCAGCGTGGGCAAGCCTGAGCCGAAGCCCAGAATTTTGCGCCCCGCCGCAAGGGTCATCGTCCCTTCCTGATGGCAGTACAAGCAGCCCACTAACGGGGCCGGAATCTCAACGGTATCGGTCATAGTCGGGTGCGGGCCTTGACAAACCCAATCCGTTCCTTGACAGCATTGAGCGTCGGGTTGGCGATCTGGGCGGCGCGTTCTGCCCCGTCTGCCAAAATCTGTTCGATATAGCCACTGTCGCTGGTGATCTCGCGATAGCGTTCCTGAATAGGCCGCAGTCCCTCGATCACGACTTCGACGACGGCTTTCTTCAAATCGCCGTAGCCTTTGCCCTCGAACTGGCTTTCGATTGCCTCAGCAGTCTGTCCGCCAAACGCTTGATAGATGGTCAATAGATTGTTCACACCCGCCCGTTCCGGCTCATCGCTAAAGCGGCTCACCGCTGACGAGTCCGTCGTGGCGCGCATGATCTTCTTTTTGATCTTGTCGGGCGGGTCGAGCAGATAGACCGCGTGATATTCGGAGCTTTCGCTTTTGCTCATCTTGGCGTTCGGCGTATCTAAGCCCATGATCCGTGCGCCCGCTACCGGGATCATCGCTTCGGGCACGGTGAAGGTATCGCCGTACAGGAAATTGAAGCGCTGTGCCAGATCGCGGGTCAGTTCGAGGTGCTGGCGTTGATCATCACCCACCGGAACCTGATCGGCCTGATACAGCAAAATATCGGCAGCCATTAAGGTGGGGTAGATCAGTAAGCCCGTCCCAACACTATCGGCCTGCTGCTTGGCGGATTTATCCTTGAACTGCGTCATGCGGTTCAGCCAGCCGACTGGCGTGAAGCAGCTTAGAATCCAGCCGAGTTCGGCATGTGCCGGAACATGCGATTGCACTAGCAAAGTCGCCCGCTGCGGATCGAGGCCACAGGCGATATAGATCGCGGCGACCTCACGAGTCCCTTCGCGGAGTGCTACCGGATCTTGCTGTTGCGTGATGGCGTGCATATCCACCACACAGTAGAAACACTCATATTGGTCTTGGATCTGCACCCACTGTTTGAGGGCACCGAGATAGTTACCGATTGTTAAGTGTCCTGACGGCTGAATGCCAGAGAAGACACGCGGGGGGCGCTGCGGGTGCGGAGTATTCGCTGCCATAAAATCCCTTGAACACGATCCGTGTAAATTTTAGGAATGACGGCGGCATTGTAACATTTGGCTAAGGGCGGGGCAACTGTCTCTCGCGGCTTCTCAAGTTCGATTCGGATGAAAAGACTATGCCGCCTTCCCAGTGAGAGAAGGGTATAGACCCCATTCGCCTTCAAATCGCTCCTTGACTACTCATATAGACATGGTGGCATTGGTAATAATTCGAGATGCCATGTCGTCTTTTAGATAGCGGAGTTGTTGCCCAAAATTAAATTTGCGCGACACTTTACATGCTGATATATGCAAAATTGTGAGCCTAAACAAAGAGGTATTTTTTCAACGATGACTGACCGTCAAAACTATAACCAAAAAGTGATTGAAGAGTTCCGTGCCAGTCGTGATACCGGTGCTGTGCCACTGGATAACAGATCGCTGGTACTACTCACTACGACAGGGGCTAAGACGGGCAAACACCATACCACTCCGGTGCGGGTGTTTTTCGATGGCGATAAAATTTTCGTGATTGCTTCCAAAGGCGGCGCACCGACCAACCCAGATTGGTACACAAACCTTGTCGCCCACCCCGAAGTAACCGTTGAAATAGGCAAAGAAACGTTCCAAGCACAGGCGGTAGTGACTACAGGCGCAGAAAGAGAACGCCTATGGACTCAGGCAACGCACACAGAGCCAGCCTTCGCGGAGTATCAAGCCAAAGCCACGCGGCAAATTCCATTGATAATGCTGGAACGACGCTAAAGTTAATCTAAAGCTCGCTTAGCCTAAATTCCTTTGAAACGAAGCGGATCTCGAAACTTTACTTCGAGATCCGTTCTGGTTTCCGGTTTGCTAGCGCAATGTCAGCAACCGGAATGATTCCGTGTAAACGACCCCATCCGAAAATTCGCGGTCAAAGCCATCGCGCAGACGTTTATTAGAAACTATTTGATAAAGAATGACGGAAAAACTCCTGATGGGTAAACTGAAAGTTGCTAAACACATCAAATGACCCTTCAGGAGTAAAAAATAGTGTCGCACGAAGAACAAGTTTACGCCAGCGATTTGACGGATGATCAATTGGCGATGATTGAACCGTTGATTCCCGTGTATGGGTGGAGACGACCACGGACCTTGTCGATGCGGAGGGTGGTGAATGCGATCCTGTACCTCTTGATGAGTGGTTGCCAATGGAAAATGCTGCCGAAAGAGTACCCGAATCACAACAGTGTCTATCATCATTTTCGGCAAAGATCAGTTGCAACAGCTACTAGATCTTCTCGGAGGATAAAGGAGAGTCATATGAGGGATTTGTTTTACTTTACACGGGAAGTAGTAACACCTGAAAACATTGTGATCTGCGCACAGTTAAACGGATTTAGAGGAGACATAGGATCTTCCAGTAAAGATGACAAATTGATCTACTTCGCAGAACAACAGTATTGGAGGATCATAAAAGTCGATCAATCCGACTTTTATGAAGAAGTCAATAAAGTAAAATTGGCAGCGTATAACCCACAAAGCCAATTTCAAATTGAATATCATAACCTGAGTTTCGGAAAGGTATCAAGCAAAAGACAAGACAGAAGCCTCCCGATGAGAGAAATGCAAACGTGGCTTTTTGGGTTGCCAAGAATAGGCAATCAGGCCAGCCAAAACGTTGACAAGGAAGTTGGCGGGAGAACGATGACGAGAGTGCTCAATCTGAGAGATATTTTTGAGTTGATCATTGATGGTCTCGATAATCCAGCGTTTACGCAGCAGGAGTTTATCAGTGAGCGGGGTCAGTTTGTTTTTCATGTTGGAACGCAGATTGGTCACGAGTTGAATGCCTCGCGCTAAGAGCGTATTAAACAGTGGCGTAGAGAGATAGCCTTTATCGCCAAAGAGTTTTCCGAACAGCTTGGTGGCTAAAGTCGGGACAGGAACACGGTCGTCAACATTGCCAGGGGTCAATTGAAAGGCCAAGATTTCGCCTTGGTCATTGACGACCAAATGCAGTTTAAACCCATAAAACCAGCCGGTTGAACTTTGTCCGCGCGCTGCCGTACCAGCCAAGACTTTATGGCGGGTGATACGGCGATTATGGCATACGCGCAAGGTGGTGGAATCCACAAAGGAAATCCCGGTACAACGTCCGCAGCGATACAGCGCATAGGCCCATAGTAGGATGACCACACGCGGCACTAAACTGATAAATCGACTGTAGCTCATTGCTTTAGGAAATTCTCGTCTCAAATGCTTCAACACATACTTTTGATAGTACGTTTTGAAGCACCCATACCCAGTCTGATGAAAATGGATAAGGATCGTCATGATTTCACTGGCCCATAACCCTGGTTCTCGACTTCGCTGTCCAACGCTTGCTGGGAGGCTTTGTTGGCGTTGTTGTTCCAGCACTTTCCAGAAATCATCGACATCACACAATAGCTCAAGTAAACTCATCTTGGATACCTTTCGGGTTCGGTTCTTTTGTCTAGTAACTCAAAGATACCGTTTTTCCCGTTGGGTATCCCCTTTTCTATCCAAAACTCAGGTTAATTACAGTTATAACCTTCCATTGTATAAGGATATGAAGTAGACGCTTCCATGCAAGATGATAATACACAAGGCAGAAAACCATAATTCGGCTAACAGCCTCTCGAATTGGCGCGATACTCCTCATCCTGACATTTATAACGTCTCAGGCTGTAGGCGTTGCCGCCGCTAGTTCGGGCGCGGCAGTCACGACTGATCCCAGCGGCGACACCCTTGTCCAGACGGATCACGGTGAGCACCCGATCAGCGAGATTAAGGTCGGCGACAAGGTGCTGGCCTACGATGAGGCGACGGGCAAGACGGGCTACTTCGCGGTGACGGCTCTCATCTCCAACCTAGACTTCACCGTGCAAGACTTGACCATCGACGGCGAACAGATCGAGACCACAGCGGGGCATCCCTTCTATACGCAGGAACGCGGCTGGGTCAAAGCGGCGGATCTCAAGGTCGGTGAGCATGTCCGCAAGGCCGATGGCAGCTATGGCGTGGTCAAGACTGACCACGCACAGATGCAAGTCCAGCGGATGTACAATCTCACGGTAGACAAGGCGCATACGTTCTTTGTCGGTGGGCAGCAGTGGTTGGTGCATAATTCCAACGCGGAGTGCGATTTTTGGCTGCCGGATGATGCTGAGGTTCCTCTCATAAGGGCTAGGAATCTACCGCCGGATACCAATGTAGAATGGGGTGCAATAGCGCAGTACGATCCAAAGACGGGAGAGCTTGAACAGATCAGTTTATACAATGGCGATGGCAACGCTATATATCACATTGATGCACCCGATGTTGAGACACCATACTGGCATTTGCATGACTTTCGCGACACTCCTGGAGTTCCTAGTTATGGACATGGTGCGGATACTCCACACCCTAAGATAGCGGATCTCCAACAGTTTCTGAGAGATATGAACTTCCCAGAAATTCCAATGAATATTGGGGCAAGAAAATGAGCATAAGAACCGAACTAACGACAGCCAATATTGTCGCATTTGAAGCGCAATTTGGTAGGCTTCATGACGCTGTTATCCACCAGATCCATTATGATGTTTTCACTCGCAATCGAGAACTACCAGAACATATCCAACTCGTCATTGGAGCGCAGGATTTTAGCGATTCACCTAACCGCAAATGGGTAAATGTGACAATCGATATGGAAGATATTCAGCAAGTTATTATAAAGAAAGCAAGACGCTATCAAATAAGTGTCATATTCAAAATGCATTTTCGTATCATCAATGATGAGGTTTATCTAGGATATAATATGATACCTACTGCTGAAGAAATTGCTTATGAAAACTCAGCGGAAAGCTCAACCGACCTAATCGTCGTAAGTAAGCGCGGCTACTGGTCGGTTTCTCCATACCAAGAGCGCGGGCGGACAACCGAACAATAATTGGAAGTCGATTCAGAATGACATAGCTTCTGTGCAGTATGTCGATCCGCTGTGAGTGGCGGTACCAGTTAACAGCGTCCCTGCGAAATGATAATACACAAGGCGGAAAACTGACATGCGGCTAACAGCCTCCCGAATTGGCGCGATACTCCTCATTCTGACATTCATAACCTCTCAGGCTGTTGGCGTTGCCGCCGCTAGTTCGGGCGCGGCGGTCACAACTGATCCCAGCGGCGACACCCTTGTCCAGACGGATCACGGTGAGCGTCCCATCAGCGAGATCAAGGTTGGCGACAAGGTACTGGCCTACGACGAGGCGACGGGCAAGACTGGCTACTTCGCGGTGACGGCGCTCATCTCCAACTTGGACTTCACCGTGCAGGACTTGACCATCGACGGCGAACAGATCGAGACCACAGCGGGACATCCCTTCTACACGCAGGAACGCGGCTGGGTCAAGGCGGTGGATCTCAAGATCGGTGAGCATGTCCGCAAGGCCGATGGCAGCTTTGGGGTGGTCAAGGTTGACCACGCACAGATGCAAGTCCAGCGCATGTACAATCTCACGGTGGACAAGGCGCATACGTTCTTTGTCGGTGGGCAGCAGTGGTTGGTGCATAATAACACTTGCGAGTTCTACACGGTGCAAGACCCTGAAGATGCAGCTCGCCTTCGGAGCACGGGTGAACCTTGGCCCACAGCACCCGATCGTGCACATCTTGGAACTGGTGTATATGCATGGGACAATATTGAAAGTGCAAAAGCATACTGGGCTTTAAAAACCACTCGTGGTATCACTGGTTTGGAAATAGTAAGCTTTGAAGTAGATAGTGAGGCACTAGCTAATTTAAATCAAATCAATGTTGATTCTTTAGCTGATCCAGATGCATTTCTAGATCGCTATAGCTCGTTAAGAAATGCTACTCCAGATCATGGTTATGAATACATTATCCGTGGGACACAACTCGGTAACGAGAATTTCTTTGCAAGTTCAATTTTTCACCTTCTTAGCTTCAAATGAGGCACTAACAGATGGAAAACACCTTTGTTTATCGTTTCTTTAAGGGCACTTGGGGGATATATGTGAGTTTAACCGCCGAGCTTGTCCCATATGCTGATGCTAGTGAAAAAGCAATCGAAGTAATCCCTAATGTACACTTGGATATCGAAGCACCACACTTACTGATAAGCGAGCATGATTACTTGATATTAGGGGTTACTTTGGTCAGAAGCCAACTTGAAGAGTGGATTAATAAAAATCATTCTATTACTATAAGAGTAATAAAAGTGACTATTACTCTTACTGATTACCAACCAGAAGGTCTAACATGTGCATTATCGGGTTGGATAGCACAAGAACTCGGTTTGGAGTATTCCCCTCCAGAGGTTTATTTTAGCAAAGAAGAGAATCATTATATTTTTCCCTTCTCAGCGATTTAAGCTAATCTGAATTTTGGAATTTTGGATAGTTTTTTCTAGAAGGGCAACTACTAAGAATACTGGCTAATGAACTTAGATTCACATGCGTCTTTTGAACCTAAGTGTTATGTTTTAGGTGATGAACCCACCGAGTAAAGGATTGACATGCGGCTAACAGCCTCTCGAATTGGCGCGATACTCCTCATTCTGACATTTATAACCTCTCAGGCTGTTAGCTATGCGGCGGCTTTCAACGCGCCTGCCAGCGGGAAACCGTCGGGCGGCGGTGCGGCCTCTATCCAAGCTGTCGTCGCGCCGGTACCGTTTGTCGATCCGCCCTGGGTAGCACAGACCGTCGGGCGCAAACCCTGGCAGTGGCCGTGCGACTGGAATTCGCCGTTCAATCTGCCGCTGGCTACTACGGCTACCTATGACATCCTGCCCGCCGCCGTCACCAGCTTCTGGACCAGCCAGTTGCCGATCTATAACGCCAGCACCAGTGATCCAGCGGGCATCTTCTACATTCGCGATGGCAGCGGGCAGTTACAGGAACCATTTAATTCAACGACTACCGCCCGATCCAACCTCCTGGCGAGTACTCAGCTTGCACTGGTCAACTCCAGCCACCAAACGCCGGATCAGCAGGATCAGATCCATACCACTCTGACGACTCACGCGACAGGGAATCCTTTCGACAATTACCGTCCCATTCGCACGAATTGGACCTCGCCGTTTTATCTGCCCACTCAGGCTGCTCCGCTGGATAAAACCGCTGGCAACCCGGATGGCCTCATCAGCATATTCCAGCCCAACGGTACCGTCGTCGAAGCCAATGGGGGAGTCCGCCTCGATAGGGGTCTGGTCGCCGCCTATGGCAGTGTCATCGATGCCAAAGGAAGCTGCACCTTCGAGCAAAACGGCGTGCGCTCCGGAAGGCTGCTGACATTTATTCACCATGCGCGGGTCGGCGATGTCCGCAATGCACTCCACTAACACCCCAGCTGTCCCCAGATCCTAACCCTTTTCTACTTCTCTTGTCTTTCTATTTTCCCTCAATTCAATCTCATCCGTTAGCCCTTGGGAAAGGGGTGACGTGATTGCCCTAGTTTATGGCATTGTGGCGTTAGTCGGCTTGGTATGCTTGAGCGTGTTTTGCCGCAAGCCGGGGATATACGTTTCGAGGATCGAGCCGCCAACGAACTCACGCAGCAACGAGTCATCGGGGACAAATTCGGCGCTGGTCGGACGCACCCAACTCAGGAAGGCCAACAGCCGCTTGACCTCGACATAGCGCAGGGAGGTTCGATCCACCTGAAGTAGCAGTGGTTCAGCAAAGGGTCTTATGACTGCCAATTCGTACACGAGGCTTGAGTTGAACATGAAGTCGGCGTTTTCCTGAAAGGGGAATATATTCCGTTTTTCGCCACGCCGGACGCTCTCCCAACGGTTCAAGGTATCCTCGGCGCTATAGCCACGCTGTGCCGCATCGCGCACGATACGCCGCAGTAGTCGAACATCGGTGGTTGGGATGCGATTGTGGCGATCAAGATTCAGGGCGGTCAACGCCGAAACATAGATGCGGAAGATGCGATCCGGGGCAATATCCGGCAAAAGATTGGGGTTCAGGCCGTGAATCCCCTCGGCAATAATGACATGATCATCGGTCAATTGGTAGCTTTCGCCGGAGACACTCCGCCCCAACTTGAAATCGAAGTGTGGCAACTGAACGCTATCTCGCTGCATCAGTCCAAGCAAATCGCTGCTAAGGCGCGTCCGGTTGAGCGCCTCAAGTGCCTCGAAATCATACGCACCCGTTTCGTCTCTGGGCGTAAGATCGCGATCTACGAAGTAGTTATCCATCGCCAGCGCAAATGGCTGCAAGCCGTAGGCCATCAACTGTACCGCCAAGCGCTTAGAAAAAGTGGTCTTGCCCGCCGAGGATGGCCCCGCAATGAGAACGAGGCGCATTCCCTGAGCGTGGCGTTCCGCGATCATCCGCGCAGTATCATCCAAATGGCGGTTCTGCAATGCCTCCGCGATCAGCACTTCCTCGCGAAAGTGTCCGCCGACAATCGACTCATTCAGCCGCCCAATATCCTCAATCCCCATCACTTCTAGCCATTTTTGGGTGCGGATAAAGACGCTTTCCAGCTTGCTCGACTTGCTATAGGGGTGCAGCATTTCTGGCTGTTCGGGCTGCGGATATTGCAGGATAAAGCCTTCCTCGTTTGGCACAAGCCCAAACAGCGTCAAACTGCCTGTCGAGGCTGCCATATAACCGAAGAAATAGTCGGTGTTCCCGCGCAGCGTATAGACCGACAAATAGTTTTTCTCGCGATATTCCAGCAAGCGCACTTTATCATCGTCGCCGCGTGCCTCAAATAACGCTCGTGCTTCGGTCAGTGAGATATGTCGGCGTGTGATTGGCTCATCATTGTGGACAATCTCAACCATCCGATCGCGGAGCATATCGAGTTCTGGCGCGGTGAAGTTCGCACGATCCAACACTTCGCAGTAGAAGCCACCGGAAGTCAGCGAGTGCTGCACATCAATCTTTATGCCGGGGAATAACTCGCCGGCAGCGGTAGTTAGCAGAAACACAAGAGAACGGCGGTAGATGCGGCTTCCGTCGCTATGGGTAAGCGTCACAGGCTGGATCGTCACGTCGCGCTGCACGAGATAGGTCAATTCCTTCAACTCGTTATCGACTACTGCGCCCATCACCGGGCGATCTGGATGTTCGGGCGGGAACGCTACGTTGACATACTCAAGCAGCGGTGTACCCACCGGAGCGCTGTAGACCACGCCACCCGGAAACATGACGCGGGCATCGGTACGCGCCGATGAAGCGCTGACGGGACTCTGTTCTATCGAGTTAACCGAGTCGACAGGTTTAACATCAGGTTTAATAATCGACATAGAAACCTCTATGCTGCGAATTTTACGTTGAAAACACTCTCAATAGCGTTTACGATAAGCCACGCTGCGGCGAATCAGAGCAAATTATACACCTGTTGGACCGTTAGCAGCCGTTCCAATGCACCAAATTTTTTAGATGTTGTACAATTCAATAGTCAAAGGTCTTTCACAATAGAAAGCGGATTACCTTTTTATGAACGCTCTGGAAAACTACCTCAACATCTTTATTGCTTTACGGGGCAGCACTGTACCCGAAACTTCGTACTATGCAGCATTGCAAACGCTGCTGAATCAGATAGGTGATGGCCTAAAGCCCAAGGTAATCGCCGTGATCCACCCCAAAAACTCCGGCGCGGGAATTCCCGATCTAGCACTGATGGATGATAATCAGGCGATGGAACAGAAGCCCGCACATGGCATTATTGAGGCCAAGCCGATCAGTGTTGACGTGCTGGCGATTGCCAACAGTGAACAGGTCGCCCGCTATATCGCGCATTATGGGCAAGCGCTTGTGACTAACTACTACCAGTTTGTGCTAGTTACACGCGGCGAGGATAACAAGCCTGTCCTTGAGGAGCAATATCGGCTGGCCCCGACTGAGGCGGATTTCTGGGCGACGACTCCGCGTGCGTTGGCTCAACAGCATGATGCACTCTTAACCGAGTATTTGCTGCGGGTCATGCGCCGTAATGCCGCCTTGACCGATCCGCGTGACGTGGCGTGGATACTGGCTTCGTATGCACGCGAGGCACGTTTGCAGCTTGAACGCGGTGGTACCCTACCTGCCCTTGAACAGATCCGGGAGGATTTACAAGCCTCGTTGGGCATAAAATTTACCGGAGAGGAAGGCGATCATTTCTTTCGCTCGACTCTGGTGCAGACCTTGTTCTATGGCGTGTTTTCGGCGTGGGTGCTGTGGCACGAATCAAAACCTGCCCCCAAAGTACAATTTGACCTGTGGCGCGACACGCGACAGCTAAACGTCCCGGTTATCAGTGAGTTATTCTATCAACTGACTGCCCCTGAACGGTTGGGGCCATTGGGCTTGGAAAACCTATTGAACTGGACTGTCGCCGCCCTCAATCGGGTGGATCGGGTGGCCTTTTTCAGCACCTTCGAGACGGGCGCTGCCGTACAGTATTTCTATGAGCCGTTCCTGAAAGCCTTCGATCCCGATCTCCGTAAGCAGCTTGGCGTATGGTACACGCCTAGCGAGATCGTTGAGTACATGGTGGCGCGGGTCGATACCGCATTACAAACGGAACTTGGCCTTGCCGACGGACTGGCTGACCCTAGCGTGGTTGTGCTTGACCCATGCTGCGGCACTGGCGCATATCTAGTGGCAGTGCTGCGCCGCATCTATGAGCGTGTGCGAGCCAACGAAGGCGACCTTGCCGCTGCTAATGCTGCCCGCACCGCGATCCTAACCCGCATCTTTGGCTTTGAAATCCTGCCTGCACCGTTCGTCGTGGCGCATTTGCAGCTTGGCCTGCTGCTGACTCTGTGGAATGCGCCGCTTTCCGCCCAAAAAGAAGAACGGGCTAGCGTCTATCTGACCAACGCCCTCACCGACTGGGAACCTGCCGCTGGCAAGCCCAAACAAACCGTACTCAAGGGGTTGGAGCGCGAACGGGACGCAGCCGGAGCCGTCAAACAGGGTCACAAGATTCTCGTTGTCATCGGCAACCCACCCTACAATGCCTTTGCGGGAACCAGTCCCACCGAAGAAGATGGGCTGATCGACTCCTACAAAGCCGGGTTGATCAGCGAATGGGGCATTAAAAAATTCAATCTGGATGATCTGTTTGTACGTTTCTTCCGGTTGGCAGAACGCTGTGTTGCCGAACTGAACGACACTCGACGCGGTATCGTGTGCTATATCTCGAACTTTTCCTATCTGGACGATCCCTCGTTTGTGGTGATGCGTCAGCGTTTCCTGAGCGAGTTTGACCGACTCTGGATCGACTGTTTGAACGGAGATAGCCGCGCAACGGGCAAGCGTATCCCCAAAGGATTACCCAATGCAGGTGCGCCCGATCCGAGTGTGTTTTCTACAGAGACGAACCGCGACGGGATTCGCGTGGGGACTTCAATTGCTCTGATGGTACGCAAGACCGAACGCCAGCCGCAACCCGAAGTGTTATACCGTGACTTTTGGGGAACCACCAAACGCAATGACTTGTTGAATAGCCTAAAAATAACAGATTTTGATGCTCAGTATCAGCGGGTAATCCCTAACATAGTTTGCCGTTATGCATTCAAGCCGCAAAATATCAGTGATGCTTATCAAGTATGGCCCAAGCTAACCGACTTGAGTGCTGTATCGCCCAGCAATGGGCTGATGGAAAAACGCGGCGGCGCATTGATCGATATAGACCGTGAGGCGCTCGAACGCCGGATGCAGATGTACTACGACGCAGCGGTAACTTGGGATAGCTTGGAAGCCCTTAAAACTGGTTTAACCGTTAATGCTACTGGCTTCGATGCACAAAAAGTACGTACCAAAGTTCGACAGGCTGAATCTTATACAGTGACTCATGTTCGACGTTATGCACTGCGCCCATTTGATACGCGCTGGTGCTATTACAGCAGCGTCAGCCCTTTATGGAACCGTTCGCGCCCTGATCTATGGGCGCAGGTTTGGGACGGCAACGAATTCTTAATGAGCCGTTTCAAATCAGCTAAGGATTCAGAAGGTACCCCATTTTTTGCTACACGACTGGTATCTGATGATCATTTTCTGTCGCCTGATGCCGTGTGTTTCCCTTTTCGGCTGCGAAAATCTGCTGC
The DNA here is from genome assembly GCA_040007395.1 of Chloroflexota bacterium. Classification (GTDB taxonomy): domain Bacteria; phylum Chloroflexota; class Anaerolineae; order Aggregatilineales; family UBA2796; genus DATGFK01. The sequence continues at coordinate 9,939 of JBDTVG010000276.1, read as the reverse complement.
GCCTACAGTTCCCACCAATGGCACATTGTCTAGCATGTTCACCGATGAAGTGACAGTTCAGGCTAATCTCTCCACGCTGGCACGCGAGTATTTGACCGGATTTGGGATCACCGATGTGGACACCAACGCCGAAAGCGCGGCGATGATCTGGCTGCACGCGCTGGCAGTCGGCTACTCGCCCGCCTATCTACGCGAACACGCCGATGGTATCCAATGTGACTATCCACGTATTCCGTTGCCCGCTAGCAAGGAACTTCTGTTGGCTTCGGCGGTGTTGGGGCGGCAAGTCGTGGATCTGTTGGATACCGAAAAGCAAGTTGTAGAGGTCACGGCGGGTACTGTCCGTCCCGATCTGGCAGGGATCGCGGTGTTGTCGGTGACGCAAGGCACACCCGATTATGATGTGAAGGCGGGTTGGGGCAACAGCACCAAACAAGGGGTCATGCCGGGGCGTGGCAAGCTCATTCGAAACGATGACAGCACGCTGGACGTGTATCTAAACGATACGACCTACTGGAAAAATATTCCAGCGGCGGTCTGGGACTACACCATCGGCGGCTATCAGGTGCTCAAGAAATGGCTCAGCTACCGCGAAGCGAGTGTATTGGGTCGGGCGCTCAAGCCAGAGGAAACTCGCGAGTTCATGCTCAGTGTGCGCCGGATCGCCGCGTTAGTCACGCTGCAAACTGCCCTTGACGCGAACTATCGGGCGGTAATCGGGGGTGAGGATGCGTAAGGTGAGATCATAAACGAAAACGGAGCCAAGTTGCCTTGACTCCGTTGGATCATCGCTGTACTGCGCTTTCGCGCCTGTGGCTTGCGACTGAGCAAATGTGGGTAGAAGGCTAGAAGTCGGCTTCTTCCTTCTTGCCCTTCTCGATCACTTCTGGCTCTAGTGTGACAGCAGAAGGTTCGGCTGCCATATCCTCTTCGGTGCCAGACGTTTCTAACGAGTCGACACGCGCAATGACTTCTTGTGGATCGGAGAGGAATTCAACGCCTTTGTAGCCTGCCAAATCGTTTACAGTGATTTGAGCACCGAGGGTGAGCAGTTGGCTGACATTGACTTCGATATGGTCAGGAATGTCGGTGGGCAAGCATTCCACTTCAATCGACTGAATGTTGTGGGTCAATTGCAGGTCGGAGCTTAACTTCGGCTCACCGACGAGCACAATCGGCACATCCGCCCGCAGCTTTTTGCTCAAGTCCACGCGCAAAAAGTCAACGTGTTGAATCGTCCGCTTAATTTTGTCGCGCTGCACTTCGCGCACTAAGGCGGTGTGTTTGCCACCGTCAACCGTGACATTGATCAGATGGGTCGCACCCGATTTTTGCAACACGATTTCGAGCGGACGGTAGGCACAGGTGATGTGGACAGGCTCGCCGCCCGCACCATAAATTACCGCCGGAACGAGATTCTCGCGGCGCAGGGCCTTGACTTGTTTGCCAATTACCGTGCGTAATTGCGCTTCCAGTGAATATTGTTCTGCCATCGAATTCTCCTCAAACGTCCAGTCAGCCGCGCCAAGAGTCTCATCGTGAACGCGGAGGGATCTACAGAAAAGTTACGGGACTATAAACCGTGCCATTGTAACGGTTAGGCGGCACAGCGTCAAGCGTAAGGTTTGCCCCAATTAGGGCAATCGGATCAAAACCTACCAAACCGCGTGCGGCATCCTACCCAGCGCGAAACAGTTATCTATTTCTTGCCGGGTAGAATATCGTCCCAACGGCTAGGCAGGTTTTGATCCAATTGCCTTGGACGGTAGCGCGTTATGTCAGACCGCCCTGTACCTGACTGATATATTGTTCCCATGCTTCAATCATTGGAAAATGCCCTACTTTCGAGAGCCGCACTGCCCGAAAATCTCGAATATGCGTTGCCAGCACATCGCATTCGCTGATGGGGGTGCAGTAATCTGCTAGACCCCATAATGCCAGCGTTGGCGCACTGATCTTTGAAAGCAGCGGAGTCACATCCCATGCGACAATCGCCTTGTATGCCCACGCCGAAGAATAAACCTGCCCGTCAGCAATGGTCTGGGCCGCCCAATAGAGTGCCGCTTCACGCTGGGCAAACGGTTCAGCAAAGTACATCCGCATTGAGTGGAGTCCCAGAGATGGGAAGCGTAAGCCTAGGTTGATTCCTGTCACGATAGGCCATGTGATTCCCCGCAAGACAGGGACGAACCATAACCCAGCTAATTGAAGCAACCAATGCAGGTTCCCCGTTACGGAGGGATCGACCACGATCAAGCGTTCGACGGCTTCGGGGTGTATTGCGGCAAGTGTCAGGGCGATCTGCCCACCCATACTGTGACCGATGACGGTGGCTCGCTCGTAGCCAAAACATTTCAAAATGTGCAGGGATCGCTCGGCCTGTTGATCGATAGCATAAAATTGGCCTCTGGGTTTATCGCTCTGCCCGAACCCCAAATGATCGGGTACGATAAAGCGATATTGTCCGTCAAGGTGCTGCATTGTCTTTTCCCATAGCGTCCAATTACCCGTCCAGCAGTGGAGCATCAACACAGGCGGCGCATCAACCGGGCCACTCGTAACAACATGCCAGTGATAGCCATCGCGCTCAATCGTGTGGTGTTCGATTTGCATGGTTTCTGCCCTTCAATAACCGCTCGAAAAAGCGCAACAGTTTTATCAATTAGATCGATCAGGTCTTGGATGACTCTATTATCAGCAAAATCTGTAAACGCGCTGACGGCTGAATTTTGGCTTCAATTCTCCTAGGAACAAAAGGAGTCGATTTATATATGCCTGCACAAGAAAACTCCGTTGCTTTTCCAATTCCACAATTTGTTGATCCAAACCGCCGTGAGAAACTCGCCTCCGCTTTTCCGCAGGTCGCCCGGCTATTCCAAGAATTCGCGACGCAGAAACGCACCCCCGGTTTGGCTTTCGGAGTCGTGTTAGATGGCGAGTTAGTCTATGCGGGCGGAGTTGGGGTGCAAAACACCAGCACCAAAGAAGTAGTCACGCCCGATAGTATTTTCCGTATTGCTTCGATGACCAAGAGTTTCACGGCAATGTCGGTAGTGAAGTTGCGCGACGAGGGCAAACTGCGCTTGGACGATCCGGTGGCGGATTACGTACCGGAATTGGCGGCGCTGCGCTACCCAACTCGCGACTCGGCACCCATCACGATTCGGCAGTTGCTCACCATGTCTGAGGGGTTTCCGCAGGACGATCCTTGGGCAGATCGTCAGCTAGGCGCGAGTGAGGATCAGCTTTCCGCTTGGCTGGATGAAGGAATTTCTTTCTCAAACCCGCCCGGCATAACGTTCGAATATTCTAATTTTGGCTATGCAATTCTGGGGCGGGTGGTGACGAATGTCTCTGGTATGCCCTATCAGGGCTATGCCAAGCGCAATATTCTTGATCCGCTTGGCATGAGTTCCAGCACCTATGATGTCAGTATGGCTCCACCAGAACGGCTGGCGATGGGCTACCGACTCGAAGAAAACGAGTGGGTCGAGGAACCACCGCTGTCAGACGGTACGTTCGGCGCGATGGGTGGACTGTTCACGACAATCACTGATTTCGCACGCTATATGGCGTTTCTGCTGGCGGCGTTCCCGCCTCGCAATGAACCGGAGAATGGCCCGATCCGGCGTAGCTCTGCGCGGGAAATGCAGCAGGCGTGGCGACATCGCTCGCTAACCACGCTGCGCCCCACTCCCGACGCGGCGACAGTGGTTCAGAGCGATGGTTATGGTTACGGACTAGTATCGAGTACGGAATCACTATTTGGCTACAGCGTAGCACACGGTGGCGGGCTGCCCGGCTACGGGACATTTTATCGCTTGCTGCCTGACTATGGGATCGGGATCGTAGCGTTCACCAACTTGACTTACATCTCCGTTTCTCCGCGTATCACTGAAGTACTCACTGCTTTGCATAAAACAGGTAGCTTGAAACCGCGTGTCCTACCGATTGCACCAACATTGCTAGCAGCCCGCGCCAGCATTATGCGCTTATATGAACAGTGGGATGAGGCCGAAGTCAGCGCATTAGCCACAGAGTCGTTTTTTCAGGATATGCCCATTGCCAAACGCCAAGCACAGTTCGAGCGACTGCGGGCAGACTTGGGGGCTTGTCTCAGCGCGACGGATCTTCAACCAGAGAACGCACTGCGGGGCGAGTGGACAATGCACTGCGAACGCGGCTGGCTGAATGTGTTCATGACTCTAGCGCCTACCGTGCCACCCCGATTGCAGTTCTTGGAATTGACGGCAGCCAAACCCTTGAGCGAGGCCATGCAAAAGTTTGCCTTACAATTAGCGCGGCTGATCAATACATGGGATGAGGCTGAATTTCAAGCACTGTTTGCACCGCAAGTCATACTCAGTCAGATGCAGCCGCAGTTGGAAGCGCTCCGTGTGCAATACGGTTCTCTGACACTTGGCGATGTACTTGAGGGTGATGGTGAGACTGTTGCTAGTGTCCGTTTTGAGAGTGAGCGATCAGCCCTTGAGGTTAGACTCGTGCGTGATGCAGAGTCGGACAAGCTGCGTGAGGTAACTTTTGCCAGACCGCAGACGCTGGCTTTTGTCCCATAAGTAATGAAGTGGGTGCAAAGCAAGACAAATCGCAGCTTATATAGTGGTGGGGCATGTTATCGGAAAAATCTGTAAAAGCGCTGGCGGCTGAGTTAGGCTTCAACTCTGTAGGGATTGCCCCAGCAGTTCCTTCGCCGCGTCTGGATGCCTACTTCCGCTGGATAGACTCTGATATGCACGGCGAAATGGGCTACATGGCGCGGACAGATCGACAGGCACGCCGCCGCGATCTCAACGTGATCTTGCCCGGTGTACAGTCGATCTTGATGGTGGGGTTAGACTACCACGCGCTGCAAATAGTGGGCGCTTCGTCGCAGACACTTAACGATCCGGCGCGTGGCAGAATCGCGGCCTATGCGTGGGGGCGCGACTACCACGAGATCATGGCCCCGCGCCTCGAAATGCTGGCGACCCGACTCCGTGAGATGAGTGGGCAGCAGATGGCACACAAAGTCTATGTGGATACAGGCGCAGTGTTAGAACGCAGCCATGCCCAGCAGGCAGGGTTGGGCTTTATCGGCAAAAATACGCTGCTTATCAATCCGCGCCGGGGCAGCTATTTCTTCCTCGGTGAAATCCTGACCGATGCTGTGTTCGATACCTATGATCCGGTGCACCGCGAAACCATGTGTGGCTCTTGCCAGCGCTGCCTATCGGCGTGTCCGACCAATGCTTTCCCAGCGCCGTACGTCCTTGATGCACGGCGCTGTATCAGCTATCTGACGATTGAACACAAAGGCTGGATTGACCGTCCGCTGCGTCCGCTGATGGGCAACTGGATCTATGGGTGTGATGTGTGTCAGGATGTCTGTCCGTTCTCGCGGTTTGTGGTGCCGACCCATGAGCCAGCTTTTATCCCGACGAGTCTAGATCGGGTTGCACCGTCGTTGCTTGACCTGCTGCGAATGGACACCTTCACCTTTCGCGAACGGTTTGCGGAGTCGCCCATTCAGCGTATCGGGCGAGATCGGTTAGTGCGGAATGCCTGTATTGCAGCAGGCAACTGGGGCGATCCAGCGGTAGTAGCGCCCCTATGCGATCTATTGCACGATCCGAATCCGCTGGTACGCGGTCACGCAGTCTGGGCACTTGCCCGTAGCCAGAAACAACAAAGGTGTGATATGCTCATTAGCCTTTTAAAAACAGAGACCGATCCGCAAGTAAGAGAAGAACTCCGTTACGGCTTCGATCCCTCTGTTTCCTAGATTTATTGTGGAGTAGTGTTATGTTCGATTCTAATTTATCTGACGAAGACCGGGAAAAACTCGCGAGACTGGCAGTACAAGAAGCGGGGATGCACCCTACCTTGTTTCTGCCATCCGACAAACCCGGCCTACAATCTGACGACTCGATGGCAGAAGCCGGACGCAAAGTGCTAGCCTATTATTTTGCCCGAATGCAGGAGCAGGAAGCACCCGTCCGCGAGGGGCAGCAGAACAAGGACGCTATCCACGATATGCGGGTGGCAACCCGACGACTGCGCAGTGCGTTGGACATCTTCGGCGGGTTTTATCGTACTTCAGCGCTTCGCCCGTTCGCCAAAGAACTTCGCAAGGTGGCCCGTTCGCTAGGTGCTGTGCGCGATCTGGAAGTGGTTCGCGCCAAAGCCGAAGATCACGCTGCCACCTCATCGTCAGTGGAAGCAGATCTCAATGATCAGGGGTTCCAAGCGCTGCTTAAGAATTGGCAGGAGCAGTTTGATGCTGCCACTACAGACTTGATCGAGACACTAGACAGCCACCAATACGCGGAGTTTTTAGCCGACTTTGCCCAATTCGTGACTAATCCCGGTAAAGCTGCCCTTGAGATGGCAGATAAAGCGCAGCCGCATCTGGTCTGCCATGTCGCGCCGCTGCTCATCTACGAGCGTTACGAAGCGGTGCGAGCCTACGAAACCGTACTGGACAATGCACCGCTGGATACACTCCACGCCTTGCGAATCGCGGCGAAAGGACTGCGCTACACGCTCGAAGCCTTTACCGAGATTCTACAACCCGAAGCCAAATCGGTGATCAGTGCTGCCAAAGCAATTCAGGATCATCTTGGGGAATTACAGGATGCGCGAGTTGCCGTCGATCTGATGCACGACTTTATTGCTGCCTCCCGCGAGACAAGCAAAACGCATCAGCATCAGCCGATTGCAGGTGTGTTGAGTTATATGGCAATCCGTGAGAGCGATAAACAGGAATTACTCAACACGTTCGCCCAAGGTTGGGAAGCCTTCACGCATCCTGATATACGGCGAGCGCTAGCGCTGACAGTATCTGTGTTGTAAAAGCGATTAAAACTTCACCCGGATTTTAAGGCGACCCAACTGAAGTTCATCCCCATTTCGCAGCAGACGCTCCGCATTGGGGATCAGGCGGCGACCATTGAGCAGTGTCCCGTTAAGACTGCCTAGATCCGCCACGTAGACCAGAATATTCTTGCGCTTGATCTTGATGTGCTTGCGCGAAACGCCCTGATCTCCGGCTCCAAATGGGCTAAGGTCTACGCCGGGAGTTTCGTCGCCAGCAATATCGCTGCTGCGTCCAATGGTAATCACCTCGGCGAGCGGCACGGTAATCTGCTTGTCACCGATCTCAAGGATAATCGGCTCCTGATCGGTTACGATAACTTCGCCAGTAGGCCAACTGGTGGTTGTTTGTGGTTCGCTGGTTTCACTGAGTTTACGGGTCGTGCCGCCTGTTGCCAGAATATTACCACAGCGTGAGCAGGCGAGTTCGCCGGGGCGATTCACCAGACCACACACGGCACAGGTCAGCGCCAACGCTGTAACTTCGGCTTCGGTTAGCCCGGTGTTGGGCGTACCATTGCTCGCACTGCCAGCGGTGCTGGACGCAGTGTCAGTGTTATGGGCTGAGCCATTCTGAGAAGCATGACTGTCCTTCTCTGGTTTATCGGAAGATCCTGCACGGTTTGGCATATGCACCCGATCTGTAGTTTGTGCATTCGGGACAACTGGCGGAGTCGGTAGATTGTCCAGCGCCGCTGTGTTTTTCTGGTCAGAAGTTGTCGGTGCTGGGGTAGAAGCAGGCACAGATAGAGTATCCTTTACAGTTGGGAGTGGTGTGAGAAGGCTATCCGTATGCCCTTTTCTCTGTTCATGGGAGTTCTCGGTGGGCGTAGAGACAGGCACATTTGGGCTATCCTTACTAACAGGTGTACTTTCGACTGGTTTAGGACTGGTCGGTTTTTCAGTCGAAGGTTTTTTATTATCTTGCTCAGAAGCCATAGCATTTAACGCTGGGGAAGGCGCTCTTACTCCTTTCGACTAGTTTACCCCTTTGAGACATACTGACGCGTGTATCGAGTTCGATGCTTGACTGCGATCTGGCAACGCTCACCAGTAATTTATTGTCGTTTCTACTGCTTAACAATAACACGATTGACTACCTATACAGTCCACCTTAATCTTCTGTTGATTGTATCCTTATATCGCCATGTCGCGCAAGCAGGGAAGCCTATAAAAGATTGATAATCATTTTGTAACTGCTTCTATACACTATCGCATACCCAGAACGTTGGACTATTCGAGTTGGCGATGCTCTTGCTTTATGGGGAAATGGATTCCTTTATCGTACACCCAGAATCCAGTTGACGATAATGCCGCACAACAAGGCGAAACCGATAGCAAAAATAGCGCTCCCAGCACGCCGAAGCTGTACGACCCGCTTGTGCCGTTGCAATCCATAGCCGATGGCAAAAGTTGTGCTTGGCAAAAGCCGCGCCCGCAAAGCACCTAGTACAACAGCCATACCGATCAGAATGACCAGCGTGATTCCAGTAACGTACAGCGTTAGTGTGGGGTCGATAGGCTTGGCCCACGCCACCGAAATCCCTCTGGATAACGACCACACATACAACCCTCCAATGACACACACCAGCGCTAAGGCCAGCGTCAGCAGTACCGCTGACAGCGCAAACAGGATATTGAACCGTGTCCACCGCGCATACCAAGGTTCTAGAGTGGCTATCCACTCATTGAGTCTTACGCTGAGATAGGGGACTTCGGTTTCACTACCGTTCAGCGCATAGTAGATCGTATCTTGATCGGTGGCTTTCCGTAGGACAAGGCGGGCATTGGGGCGCTCGGAAATCGGCGTAGTAACTTCTATCTCCTTGATTAGGCTTCGGGTAGGGATAGTCTGACGTACCAGCGTTTCTACATCGTTACAGCGCAGCGCGGTGCTGTCGGCAGCAGTGACTTCATAGTGTCGAGGTTGATCGAGTTGTGCAAGAATATCGTCGAGTTCGCGCAAATGAATTTCATCCAGCACAAAAATTGCTTTTATCGAACGTCTTCTTTCAGCATTCATGCAGATAAGGCTTTCGATTGATCCATCGCTTCGTATCCTCAGAATGATAAAAGCGACCAACAGAAATGAAAAGGCTCAGATCTCCGTTTCGGCAATAAGTGAGCAGATTGCTTGATGCTAGATGGTTACATGGAAAACATTCGCAGCCTGCCTACACGACCTACTCATTCAATTTATCTTCGATTTTCAGGATCGACGGCGATAATTGTTGCTCAACTGCCGTATCGACTTCACCTTGTACGGCATTCGGGGTTGTGGTGGTCGGCTTCTCGAACGACTTGGCGAGGCGGCCTGCCATTCGACCCATTGTGCTGCTCATAATCTTCATCTGGCTGCGATAGTTACGATTCTCACTGAGATTGCCCAAATCGTGAGCGTTCACAAGGCTGCTCAGCCACTCTTGAAGAATAGTCACAATATCTTCGTCAAACGACCAAACTCCCTGAAACATACGCTTATCGTCGGCATCCTCGATGTGGCTTAATTCCTCGGTGGCGAGGGCGCTAAAATAGTCGCGAGCATCCGCGACCACGAACCATTCTTTCGACAGTTGATGTGCTTCGGTTAGCGGGATATAGCGGATATTAGCGATTGGTGGCGGCTGCACATCCATCACGCCAAAAACGTAGATCGATTCCGCATTTTGTGCCATGATGGTATAGCGTGGGATTTGCGGGATAAACCGGCTCATGCGCTGGAATCCAGCGAACAGACGCGCCCGGACGTTATGAAGCAGAATCGCATTCTCGATTTCGTAGCTGATCAGTGACATGGTACGTCGATGGTTCAGCAGCGTTAACTGCTCTTTGGTTCGCTGGACAAGATGGTAAACCGATAAGTTTGGATCGATACTTATAGTGGACTTCACGCAGTAAATCCTTTATTGACCTTTTTTAGATGACGCAGATTCAAAAGACTATTTCTATATTCTACGTAAAGCCAGACAGATAATTCTGAAAAATTTCTGAATTTTGCTGTGTTTGTCTGGATTATTGCTAGTCACCCGACACCTACCAACCACAAGGATGAAAGTTAGGCAGAGC
>JBDTVG010000275.1:0-3937 GCA_040007395.1 Chloroflexota bacterium | reverse complement strand
AGGTCAACTGCGCGGCATAGGTCAACGCATTATCAAGGGTATGCTCACCTAGTTCAACGCGCAAATGCTGCTTGAGGTCGCTGGCAATAATCGTCAGACCAGCACCGGATGCTGCGGGCGCGGCCTCGGCACACGCCAAGAGCGCTGTAAACGGCACAGCAATAGCTGGTTGACCGTAGACAACCGCATGTTCACCGAACAGAATGATCTTAGCTGGGGCAGTGTGCATAATGCCCTAGAGTTTAACGTAAATGATCGCGCCTGCCAGTAGTGCAAATAATACAATATCGATTAGCAGGGGGCGATCTTTGAACAGCAGCTCGTCGGGCGCACCCCCTTCGCCTTTAACGTGCATCAAATATAGATAGCGGAAAATGCCATAGACGACAAATGGCACGGTCAAGAGCATGGCGGGGCCACCCAGATTAGTTTTGGCTTCGACGGTATAGAGCGTGTAAGTGATCACACTGCTGGTCGTCACCAAACGCAGCATATCGTCTAGCAGCGCCAGATTGTAGTCTTTGTAAGCAGGCCGCACCTCCTGAGCGATTGCGCCCAGTTTGATCAATTCTTGCCGCCGTTTGGCAACCGCCAAAAACAGCGCGAACGATCCGGCACAGACATACAGCCATGGCGAGAAGTTGGTCACGGTGATAACCACTACACCTGCGATGATCCGCAAGATATAGCCCGCCGCCAACAGCATCACATCCATGATCACAACATTCTTAAAGTAGAATGAGTAGGCGATCTGTTTGACCAAATAGGCGAACAGGATTAACGCTAACGGCAAACTAAACAGCAAAGCACCACCGACTGCGAGAATCGGCATGACAACTGCCATCACTCTCGCTATTGGGATGGATAGTTGCCCAGACGCGATAGGGCGGTACTTCTTTTTGGGGTGCTGTCTATCGCGTTCCACATCAACCAGATCATTGATCACATATACAGCGCTCGCCGCTACACAAAACAGCACGAAAGCGGCGATCACACGTAAGAGTGGATCGAGATGGACGAGTGATATTTGGCGGTCAAACGCGATGGGAACGAAAATCAGAATGTTCTTGGCCCACTGGCGAGGCCGCATGACCCGTAGCATTCCTCGTAACCAGTTGGGCAGTAGTTGCCAGATTGCTCTAGGAGTATTTAATAAGGCTTCCAAGTCAACGCCTCACATCAGGTACAATATATTTCGCAACACATTTCTAGTCATTATACCTGACTGCGTCTCATGGCAATCATATTGAGAATTTTTGGAGCAACTTTGAGACAACCCTGTTATCTAATATGCCAGTTTGGATCATGCAATGGTCGCTAAACAGCGCTTAGACGTGCTGCTCGTCGAACGCGGATTGATCGAGAGCCGTGAACAAGCGCGTCGCCTGATTATGGCGGGCGAAGTCAACGCCAATGGACAGCGTGTCGATAAACCGGGGATGCGCGTCGCTGTCGATATTGAACTTGTACTGAAGGCAGTGCCACGCTTTGTCAGTCGTGGCGGTGACAAGCTCGATGCGGCGCTGACAGCCTTTAATATTCCCGTTGAGGGCAAGATTTGCGCCGATGTTGGCGCTAGCACGGGCGGCTTTACGGATTGCTTGCTGCAACGCGGTGCAGCAAAAGTCTATGCGCTGGATGTGGGCTACGGTCAGATAGACTATCGATTGCGGCAGGATGAGCGCGTCGTGGTTATGGAACGCACCAATGCCCGTTATGTAGAAACACTGCCCGAACCCGTTCAGATCGTTACGATTGATGCGTCGTTTATCTCGCTGAGGCTGCTGTTACCGGTAGTAAAAGGCTGGCTCACCGACGATCAAGGTACTGGCACAGTGATCCCGTTGATCAAGCCGCAGTTTGAAGCAGGTCGTGAGGATGTTGGTAAAGGCGGCGTGGTCAAGTCTACAGCAATTCATCGAAGTGTACTGGTGAGGGTATTGGCGGCGGCGCAATCAGAACGGTTTAGCGTGGCAGGTTTAATCCGCAGCCCACTCAAAGGTCCAGCGGGCAATATCGAATTTCTGGCGTGGCTGCACTATGGGAGACCCATTGCTGACGCTGACGCAATGACAGCGATGATAGATGCTGCGTTGGTGGATCAGCCGAATCTGTCAGATCAGCCAGTAGAGGTAGAACCAAGCGATCTAGTGTGAAGCAGAGTTGCCGCTGGACGTATCGCCCCCTTCGATGCGAGCCAACAGGTAGCGACGAATCACATCTTCAACAGCCTGATAGCGAACGGGCTTTGCCAAAAAGTCGTCACAACCTGCCGCGAGTGCCGCTTGCCGATCAGCGGGCATGGCATAGGCTGTCAGCGCAATAATCGGCAGGCTCTTGAGAGTGTCCTGCAAGCGCAATTGGCGCGTTACATCTAATCCGGTGATGCCCGGTAGACGGACATCCATAAAAATAATATCCGGGATAGTGTTGGGAATCGCTTGTAGGGCTTCTTCGCCTGTTGTGTAGATTACCAGTGAATTTTCAATGCCATGTGCGCGAAGCAAAATCGTATATTGTTCAAAAGTAAAATGGTTGCGTGCTTCGTCTTCTACGTAAGCAATCTTGATCACAGGTCTTCAGCCTTGCTACGCTGCTCGGCGTAATTTTCGATCAGAGCAATAAGGTCTTTATAGTTGACCGGTTTGATGAAATGGACATCTGCGCCTGCGATCTTAGTCCTTACCTTATCATCATCGATAGAGTAAACAACAATCGCAGTTCTAACAAGTAAAGTGTCCTTGAGTTTACACAAACTGTCAAGTAAGGCCCATCCGAGGTCTGGTCGGGGCAGATGAATGTCGATCAGTACCGCTAATAAATCAGTCTCGCGGTAAATGGCTTGGATCGCCGTCTCGCTATCTTTGGCAGAGATCAAGGTAAATCCGGCTCGCCCTACATGGTAACGTAATACAGAATGGACGGTTTCATCGTCGTCAATCAGTAGGATTTTGCCTCTGGAGCCATTCATCGTGTTTGTGTGCTATGCCTGCCAAACTATAATATGATGGCTAGGATCGTACCGATTTTGCCGCTTTTTGCAAGCCCCTATTACTCAAATGCCTTTGAAGCCTAAACCTGCGAATAGTTTGCCTGCTAGACCACCCCATTATTGAGGTTGAATGTAACGGTAAATGTCCGTAGTGTGTCTTTTACTCCTAAATGCAATTGCCAAACATGCTATAATATATCTTGTCCTTTGGCTTACTGTATAGAATTACGAGGTTTGGAATGGAAGGTGTTGATCCAGAAGCATTTAAGTATGCGTTAAGTAAAGTTTTAGACGGCAATATGTTTGAAGAATTCGCCCAGAACTACTTGGGTAAAGTTTTAGGATATGAATTCGCACCGGTAGGCGGTTTCAAAGATCGTGGAATTGATGGGTTAGAGCACCTTTTTCATAGAAAAGGATTTGAGCGTTCTATATATCAAATCTCAATAGAACAAAATCCTCAAATTAAGCTTGATAGCACACTAAAAAAACTACATGATAATAACATTGATTTTGACCAGCTATATTTTGTTACAAATCGCCAATTCCCCGATCAAGATATAGCCATTGATAAACTATTTGAAAAGTATAAAAAGCCTATTCATATCTACGATTTAAGATGGCTTTCTAATCAAGTTAATATGTCTCAATCTACAGTAAATACCTATCGAACGTTCATTGATAGCTATTTACATGAATTCAGCAAGCCTGGTAAGTCATATGAAATTGGTGACCTCGTAAACGATCCGCGCTTGTTTGTGTTTTTACGACAGCAATGGGATGATAATCACAAATACCTACAAATTGATGAAATTTTGGCTGATACACTTATTATTTATGCACTAGAAGGAACTGATGCTGATAAAAAGATCTTTAAGACAGAAGAAGAAATAAAACCTAGTCACCCGACACCTACCAACCACAAGGATGAAAGTTAGGCAGAGC
>JBDTVG010000274.1:0-14378 GCA_040007395.1 Chloroflexota bacterium | reverse complement strand
CGCAGTTCAACCCGACGAAGTTTAATGCTGACGAATGGGTCAGTATTGCTGCGGACGCTGGACAAAAATATTTGGTCATTACAAGCCGCCATCATGATGGGTTCAGTATGTATGACACTGCGCTCAGTGACTACAAAGTCACGAATACCCCTTTCCGGCGCGATCCGATTCGAGAACTTGCCGATGCTTGCGCCCGACGCGGCGACGTAAAACTGGGGTTTTACAGTTCCGTGTTGGACTGGCACCATCCTGCCTACCGTTTTCGTGAGGAAAGCGGCTTGGCATGGTCGGACTATCTGGACTTCTTGCACGGTCAGGTGCGTGAACTCTGCACAAACTTTGGCGAGATCGCCTGTATGTGGTTTGATGGCGATTGGCCTCAGCATCATATTGATGAACCCAACGCTTATTTTGTGGCAGGCGGCTCATTTGAGTACGACAAACTGTACGATATGATTCATACATTGCAGCCCAACGCCGTGATCAATAACAATCGCCACACTAAACCCTTGCCGGGAGAAGATATTCAGGGCTTTGAGCAGGATTTACCGGGGATGAATACGTCAGGCTTTAATGGCACCACGATTTATGGTATTCCGCTGGAAGTGTCCATGACGCTCAATGATCATTGGGGCTACCACGCAGGCGACCACAATCATAAGTCAACCCGGCATTTAGTACATTTATTAGCCCGCAGCGCCAGTGTTGGAGCCAATTATCTGTTAAATGTCGGACCAACGCCAGAGGGCGAAATTCTGCCAGTCCATGCGGAACGCTTGCGACAGATAGGGGAGTGGTTGAAACTAAATGGCGCGTCGATCTATGGGACACGGGCTGGCAGTATTCCGCTGACTCAGGCAGCGGTCAGCACACGCCATGGTGACACCCATTACGTTCATGTACTGGATTATGTGAGCGATCAGGTAAGTCTTGCCAACGTGCCGGAAACCGTGACAGAAGCGCGATTGTTACGCGACGGCACATCGATTCAGATTGAACGGCGCGAGGGGAAAACACTGTTTGATGTCCCCCCTACTGCCTATGATCCATTGAATACCGTAATCGAACTGCGATAGCATCCAAGAATATTTTGATGTGTTGACCCCAGCTCGTATCCTTCCCGGAAAACGGAAAAGGTAGGGTCAACACAGGCTGGATAAAAGGTTTACCGGCAATACAATATCCGATTCCAGTTCCACTTGATTTTTAGCCCGTGCTTCTTTGGACTGAATTTCAGAGACGAGAACTTTAGCCTGAGACTACTGGCTGCGGTTTATCTTTATTATGCCATGACTTGATTGTCAGCTTTTCGAGCAGCAGCAGTTTATCTGCGTTAACCCCCGGCGCAGCGATCCGCGTGTTACTCTGTGATTGATAGACGGTCATATAGATCGGATATTCGCCTGACGGGAACGGGTAGGGCAGTGTGAGTTCCTGATCTTCATAATAGAGTTGACCGGGAACCCACTGGCTCAGGCTGATCTTTGACGGCGGCGTTGTAGAAAGATCCATAATATGCGGTTCACTATCCAACTGAGTCAGCAGGGTATTGTCGGTATTGAGCAGTTGTACACTGGCTGAATAGCCTTCGAGGTTCGGTTTATCGACAGACCACCACAACCGCAACTTGAGTTTTTCGCCTTCACGCCGAACCGGTGGGGCATCGCCAGTGGGCGAATCGATTACATCAACCCCACGAAAGCGAAGGCCATTCTCAAACAGTATTCCTTCGGGGTCTGGCGGACCTTCGTACAGCCGAAACAGAAAGTTCGAGGGGCCGACAAAATCCTCTGCAACCCGACCTTGATGTACTTGCTGCTGAATCAAAGGATCTTGCTGACCGTCATGAGTAATATACCAGATCCGGCGGTAGCCTTCTGGAATGGTAACAATATTCAGGCCATGTGGGAAATAGACCTGCTCGTAGTAGTCCCATGCTTCTGGGCTGGCGGTGGTACAGTTGGGATCGATAAGCACCGCATCGCCCGCCTGAAAGTGCTGTGTCAACCACGTAAAATTGGCGAGTAAAGCAGTAGTTGGCCTATCGTAACTTTTGGGCAGCGGCAGAAACATAGCAACGACCAGCAGTGCGCTAAAAGAAAAGGCAAAGCGCCGTGGCAGCAAGGCCAATGCACCACCAATCCATAGGGCAATCGCAGTCATGACCCACCACATCTGTTGGACAGGTTCATAGATCGTCACGATCAAACTGAGTGGGATGGGGATCAACAGCCAGAGTGCAAGCGCCAACGTTTGACGATTGCGTTGCCTGTAAAAGATTACAACGGTGCAGATCATGAGCAGCACCAACCATGCCACTGCTACTGCCCCTGTGTAGCTCTGGAGCATCGTTGGTGTGAACTCCAACAACGGGCGTGGCACAAGAGTCTGGTTTTTGATTTCGTTATTAATGATAAATGCTTCGGGGATCGCCAAAACGAGTGTGATGATCCCCGGCAGCCACCACAACCACACCTTACGACGATACACAATCAAGGTGTAAAGGCCAAGCATGGCAATGGCAAAGACACTGGTCGGGTAAGTGTAGAGCATTGCCAGCAAACTAAAGGCTAGCAAAATTCCACGCCACAACGAAGATCGATCAAAATAGCGGATAGTGAACCATAATGCAAGGGGCATGAGCGCCAACAACAACGTGTAGGCATTGAGCTTGGTGCTGATCTGAATCGTGTAACCGAGTGCGCTGTAGGCCACTACCGCTAGCCATGCCGCTACTTCACCGAAAATTCGACGCGCAGCCCGATACAATACTGTACAGCCGATGACAAAGATAAATACCGTCAAGATGCGGATAGTGGCGGGATGAATACCAATAAGGCTTTTCCACGGGCCAAGCATCAGGTAAAACAAGGCCGACCAATCCGAAGGAGTGGCTCTGATGATCTGACCGGGGGTGGCGAATGTCTGCCAAATAGTCCGAATTTCTTGACTGTCCATTTCTAGCACGGGCAACCTCAGCAAACGGCTCGCCGTGATCAGGAGAAGGAGAACAGCCATCAGCAGCGTTGAATAACGAACTGTAGCGCGGGTATGCATAAAACCTCGTAGCAGCGTCGGTAGTAAGATAGGTTTTCAGTCATCTTTAATACGCAAAGATAATGATAACAGTTGCAACCTACTTCTCAACGCATCTTCAGATTGTCCTCATTGCTTGCTCATAATTCCTTTTAGCACAAAGCTCAGCGTATTGGTAATGGGCAAATTGCCAATAGAAAAATTCTCTAAATTTAGCATGACGATACTGGACTACCTAACCGTAGTATTCAGCGGAATATATCAACCTTGAGCTGGCGCTAGGCGATGTGGGCAAGGTCGTGCTACACTGTGCTAGATTATGCTTGAAAACTCTAATTTTTTTGCTGTAGGGGGAATCAATGCAACACCAGCACTCAAGGTTGCTGCTGCTGGCGGTAGCCGGCTTGATGATTATTTCCGTAGTAGGGGGATTATCTGCTCATTTTGCGACGGCGCAGGGAACCAATCTACTACAAAACGGCGGCTTTGAAGGAACCTACGCCCCGTTTCAAGGCGATTCATCTCGCCTGCTCGCGCCGGGTTGGTCGGCTTGGAACGTGGCTCAGAAGTCCACCGATCCCAGCTTTTTTAATGCAACCCCCGAATATCGCACGGCTGCCAATCCACGCCGTATTCGTAGTGGCAGCGCCGCTCAGGAATTCTTCACCTTCTTTGGGACGCATACGGGCGGCGTGTTCCAGCGGGTTGGCACTACCGCAGGGACGACTCTGCAATTCAGTGTATGGGTCAATGTGTGGTCTACCAGTCTGGACGACATCAACCTAAGCGAACAACCGGGTCGGGTTCGCATCCGTGCAGGCATTGATCCTCTCGGCGGGACAGATGGCACCAGCCCAAACATTGTTTGGAAAGAAGCCCCTGAACTCTACGATCAGTATCAGCAGGTTACTGTCGATGCGACGGCAGGCAGTTCGTTTGTCACTGTCTTTGTCGAGAGCCAGCCCAAAGATCCAGTGAAGAATAACAACGTCTATGTGGATGATGCTTCGCTGGTGGCAACAGGGACAGTCTCGGTAACGACTGCGCCAACCGCTGTTTCCGTTTTACCAACCAACACCACTGCACCGCTGCCAACCACCGCAGGGTTGCCAACCAATACTCCTGCGCCTATCCCAACCCGCGAAGGTACCATCGTCGCGACTGTGGCTCCTTCGGACACTCCACCGGGCTTTAGTCCGACCGATACACCAACCAGCCAACCGCCGTCATCCGGCACAGAAACCCCCATGCCAACCTTTACGCCGACTGTCTCTGGGGGCACAAGTACCGTTACCTATACGGTTGTACCGGGCGATTCGCTCAGTGCGATTGCAACGCGCTTCAATTCGACTCCGGAACTGATCGCTGCCGCCAACGGACTAAACGCATCGGGGCTGATCTTTGTGGGGCAGACCTTGATTATCCCGGTGTTGGCTCCGCCGACAGCCGCACCAACGGCTACTCCGACTCCTTTCTCGCTCCAAGTGACATCGACCCCTGTTCCGGGAGTGGTCATAGTTCCGACGCTTCCCGCGCCCGTCGACTCTGCCGCCCTGACTGGTCCTACCGTCAACGGCATTGGCACCTACATCGTGCAATCAGGCGACGATCTGCCACATATTGCCGCCCGCTACGGATTGAGTGTAGAGGCGCTCTCACAGCTTAATGGCATCGTCAATGCGCGACAGGTCGTGATCGGAACGGTATTGGTTGTTCCCGGTCCCGGCAATAACTACCCCGGCGGCACGATTGCGCCAACTATCATTCCAACGGGCATTGCAGGGAATGTGGCGGGAACTCATGTCGTCCAACCCGGTGAGAACTTGTTCCGCATTTCGCTGCGTTACAACGTCACATTAGATGCGCTGATGCGTGCCAATGGCATTAGCAACCCGAATCTGGTATTTGTCGGGCAGGTCTTACGCATTCCATGAGTGATTATCGCATCCTGCGTAACGCGGATACGGGGACTATTGTGTTAGGCCGCGTCAAATGGTGTCACAGTTTTCTGTGCCACCTGCGCGGCCTGATGTTCCAGCGTGACCTGCCCGAAGACGAAGGCTTGCTCTTTGTCTATGGCAAAGAAAGCCGCATGGATACCAGCATCCACATGTTCTTTATGAACTTTGCCATCGCGACAGTGTGGTTGGATGGCAATGGTAAGGTGGTCGATCAAGTGTTGGCAAAGCCTTGGCGACCTGCCTACGCTTCCAAAGTACCTGCCCAATATGTGATCGAGGCACGTCCATCACTGTTGGATCGGGTGAAGCCGGGAGATCGTCTACTCTGGAAATAGGGCTTGTGTCATGCTTATGTGAAGGGGTAAACCATGAGTGCCGAAGATGTCGTGTCCGATCTGTTCTTTAATCTTGCCGCCGGAGATATGGACAAAGTTGCCGCTGCCCTGACAGATGATTTTGTGCAGGAAGTCGGATCACAGCGTAACGGAAAACGGGAATTTTTGGGAACGATGGGCGGCCTGATGAATGCCTTATCACAAAGATCCTTCAACCTGTATAACGTCGAGACACAAGGCAATCAAGTAAAAGTTACCGTCAAATTGAACGGCGAACACACCAGTACCCTGAATTTACCGATCCCCGGTGTCGCGCCCGTACCACCCAGCGGAGTGACTCTCGACATT
The DNA here is from genome assembly GCA_040007395.1 of Chloroflexota bacterium. GTDB lineage: Bacteria > Chloroflexota > Anaerolineae > Aggregatilineales > UBA2796 > DATGFK01. Next base: position 8,698 of record JBDTVG010000274.1, on the reverse strand, counting down.
CCAGACAGTGATTTTGTCTTTACTTTTAACGGAGATAAAATTTCACATTTAGTGATCGATTCGCAACCCGGTGGCGGCGTGCCCGATATGGTGCGAAGCATGGGGGGGATGTGGCCTGCATAAAGGCAACCTTAAATCGTCTATGTTAATTCGAGATCGCTCTCTTACAGGCCGCTGGCGACCAGCGGCCTTATGCTTGATCTGTGTGCTCTTGTGGTTGTCTTCAGGGGCAAACAGACTCGCCCGCGCCCAAGATGGTGGCACACCAGCGCCTAGCAGCGCCACAATCCATGTCGTGCAGCGCGGCGAGAACTTGTTCCGCATTGCCCAACGTTACGGCACAACCGTTGATGACATTGTGCAAGCCAACGGCCTCCACGATGCGACTCAGATTCAGGTTGGGCAGCGGCTGTTGATCCCCGGCGGGAATATTGCTGCGGTTGCTCCCGATCCAGCCGCCTCGCTGGGGCCGGATGCGGTTGCCGCTATCCCTGCTCCAGCGCAGCCCGGCAGCCCGATGATCTACACCATCCAACCCGGCGATAGTCTGTATAATCTGTCATGGCGCTACAGCATGGACATCAACGCCATTGCCCGCCTCAACAATATTGTGAATCCATCGCAAGCGCTGTATGCCGGGTTGAGCCTCTCGCTGCAAGAGGGTGCCAACAACCTTCCTCCGATTAAGACTGGATATATTCACATCACCCAACCCGGTGAAAACCTGTACCGTGTGGCAATGCGCTACCATGTGACGCTAGATCGCCTGATCAAAGCCAATCGTCTGGGACGAGTCCCAGTGATCTTTCCCGGTCAGCATCTTGTGATTCCCGGCGCGGAAGATGCCCCACAATTGATCGATGTGCCGGAACCACTCGACCAAATGACCATGCTGCCGTCGATCCCGGAACAAGGACGCACATTAGGGCTACAAATGCAGACCATGATTCCGGCAAAAATCACGGGACAATTCATGGGCAAACCGCTGATCATTGCCAGCGATGCAACCCGTACTCGACATACCTTAGTGTTCGGGATCGATGCATTTGCCAACCCCGGTATTTATCCCCTGACCCTGACCATTGCAGGCGATACAGGCCAACCCATTACCTTTTCGCGGAATATTCTGGTTGATGATGGACACTACGACTCCGAGTCGATCAGTTTGGCTGCCGACCAACTTGACTTGATCGACCCAAAGATTACCCAGCCCGAACTCGATAAGATTATGAAGATTGTCGGTAAATATTCGCCGCAGCAGTTTCTTAATGGGCCGATGGGTTTGCCATGTGCGGCGGCGGTTACGTCGCAATTTGGCACTCGGCGATCTTATAACAGCAGCCCCTTCGACCAATTCCACACAGGCACAGATTTCGCGGCGCTGCCCGGTTCCGCGATTTATGCACCTGCGGGCGGGGTTGTTGTCATGGCGGAAGCGCTCAATGTGCGCGGTAACGCCACGATCATCGATCACGGGCATGGGATATTCACAGGCTACTGGCATCAGACCGAGATCAAAGTCAAGGTGGGCGATGTGATCTCGCAGGGACAGGTAATCGGTACAGTTGGCAGCACAGGTCGGGCTACTGGGCCGCATTTGCATTGGGAACTTTTCGTCGAAGGGATACAGGTGGACCCGCTTCAGTGGACACGTCAGAGCTTTTCGTGATTGGTGGTTAGGGTTGTTAAAGAATGTCGAAACTGTACCCGTGTCAGTTGCGATGGAAATTATCTGGCAAGTCGCCACGCTATTTCATACACAAGCCAAAGCATTGAGTGAGGCTCTTGGCTACGATCTGGTTACCGAAAAACCATTGTTGCCGGAAGGCCCCAAAAAAACAAAGAGGTGATGGCAGTCCGAAGCAAACCTCGAATCAATTCCGTTTATTCGATAACAGTACCGTTTATTGAATACGAAATCTATCAACAGATTGCCCATTTCAGAATTCCTTCTGGGAAGTAAGTCGCCTTCTGTTACCTATCCCGATATTTTATTTAGAATGATGCACTTCCTCGCTCGTAATCGTATCGTAGAATGCGGGCAGCGGTGAAGTAGGCCGATCACTGATGACGAAGGTATTTTGCAAACGCTGCTTGGCCCGTTCCAGCCTTTGAGGATCATTGGCGTGGATCGTCAGCAGCGGCTCGCCGGGAATCACGGTATCACCGACCTTGACATGCACCAGCATTCCCACCGCATGATCGATCTTGTCATCTTTGCGTTCGCGACCCGCCCCAAGATCGACGGATGCCATCCCGACCTGCTGCGCGTTAATCTGGCTGATGTAACCGCCTTGTGGCGAGGTGATCATCTCGATGATGCTGGCCTGTGGTAGTTTTGTCGTATCATCGATCATGCTCAAGTCACCGCCCTGTGCTTTGACCAGTACCCGGAACTTCTCGAAGGCTGCGCCATTATTGAGCTTGTCGGCAGCTTCAGCCACATATTCATTTAGTGCATTAGGGCTGTGATTATTACGAGCCAATTGCAACATATGGGCACTGACGATCAGGCAATGCTCACGCAGATCTTGCGACCCACCACGATTCATGCACGCGACAGCTTCAGCGACTTCCAGCGCATTGCCAACCGCATTGCCAAGCGGCTGATTCATATCCGAGAGCAGCGCCACCACTCGCCGTCCGACACTCTGCCCAATGTCTACCATTAGCCGCGCTAATTGTTTAGCTTCCTCGATATGGGTCATAAACGCGCCTAAGCCAACCTTCACGTCCAGCACAATGGCATCTGCGCCCGCCGCGATCTTTTTGCTCATAATGCTGCTGGCAATTAGCGGTAGGCTGGACACGGTTCCAGTTACGTCGCGTAGCGCGTATAGCTTGCCATCAGCGGGCGCAAGATTTCCACTCTGACCCGCCAGCACGATTCCATATTTGCGGGCGTTTTCCTTAAATTCGTCTTGCGTCAGCGCAACTCGGTAGCCTTTGATCGATTCCAGTTTATCAAGCGTGCCGCCAGAAAAGCCCAGACCACGCCCACTCATCTTGGCGACAGGAACCCCACACGCCGCCACAAGGGGCAGCACAATCAGCGATGTTTTATCGCCCACCCCGCCGGACGAATGTTTGTCTACCGAAACAGGCAGCACGTCGGAAAGGTTCAGCACATCGCCGCTGTGAGCCATCGCCATCGTCAGGTCGCGTGTTTCGCGGCGGCTCATACCCCGCAGGTAGATCGCCATCAATAGCGCCGAAGCCTGATAATCGGGAATTTCGTCTTTGGTATAACTCGTGATGAAAAAGTTGATCTCGTCGGTGGTGAGTTCAGCCCCATCCCGTTTTTTGGCGATAATGTCCAGAATATACATAACAACCTCTCACCTTTTAGGAACAGTATACACTTGACGAACTCAGTAAGCACGCTAAAGTTATAAAACTTCACAAGATTTTATAGGCTATTTGCGGAGAATATGATGTCGAAATCCAGCAGTCAGGCCGCACGGTCTGTCAAGGGTCGTTCCCAGCAAAAGAATCAGCGCGCGACGCTGATAAGCGTCGTTGGAATCGTGGCTGTCGTTTTTGTGGCTTTGCTGCTTTTCCTGCTTCAGCAAGCTAACCAAACCAGCCATACTATCGTTAACCCCGGCAAGTATGCACAGATTCCACAAACGACCACTTCGGATGGAATGCCTGTCTTGGGCAGCCCAGATGCTAAGGTCACAGTGATGGAGTTTGCGGATTTCTCCTGCCCTCACTGCTTAGAGTATCTGCCAACTACCGAACAGCTTATCGAAAAATATGTGCAGACTGGCAAAGTTCGCTTTGTCTACAGTCCGCTGACCTTTGTCGGCGGCACTTTTTCCGAGATAGCGGCACAGGCTGCATTGTGCGCCGGCAAGCAAAATGCGTTCTGGGAAATGCACGATGCGATCTTTTCGCTACAACAGACAGGCGGCTACCAGTCCTTCCAAGTGGAAATCCTGAAAAATGTGGCAAATAATTTGAATCTCAACGGTGATGCGTTAGGGAAGTGTGTTGCCAACGGAGAAACTGAAGCGACGCTTAAGGCTGCTGCCGACTTGGGCAACAAATTAGGCGTAAATGGTACGCCATCGATGTTGTATTCGACGGATGGGCAAAATTATATGTGGTGGAATGGGGTAAGTGCCAACGATCACATCATTCCCCAGTTTGACATGATCTCTGAGGTTCTCAATAAGATCGTCAGTTAACCATCCCTTGTATCTCTGCCAAGAGGTATCGCTGTGCTTAGCCCGTACTCACGTTAGTTATATCGTTAAACAATAATATAACTCCTCGCTCCTGACTTCACGCTTAGCGTATAGACAAGAAATCAGGAGCGAGGATGTCTTTTTACTGACCCTGAGCCATTGTAAAGCCCTGCTGACCGTCAAAGTTATAGAGGTGTTCCGTCTTCACGAAGTCTACTTCGGCATTGGCGATCTGTTGCAGCAGATTGATCACCTGCTGATGGGTCACAGTGCTGCCTGCCTTGGCGAGAAACCGACAAGAAACCTGATCGTTATATACAGCATCAGGAATAGGATTAGGCCAGATCTTCTGACCCCGACTGCTGATCAGCAGCAGTTCCAGACCATCGGTGTTGAGGGGCAGAAGTTGCTCCGAGAGGGTGATAGGATTGCGATCTTTCCAATGGACATATACGTCCACGCCAACGAGATCCTTTTTCGCGGGCGTAACCGCGATAGGACCACTCGATCCCATCAGGCGTTGACCGTCTTTCGCGTAGCTGGCAGCCTTAAGTTTCTCTGGCTTCTGTCCAATACGGGCGACAATTGCCTCACCGAATTCTTTAGTCCCGACTTTTTCTTTGCTGACACCTTCTTTGAAAATGTCATAGGTGTGAACGCCATCTTCGAGTGTCTTCAGCCACGCATTGTGAACCAGTTCCGCAATATCGGGTTGACCGATATGAACCAGCATCAGCACGCCGCCAAGCAGTAACCCCGATGGATTGGCCAGATTTTGTCCGGCGCGGCGTGGCGCAGAGCCGTGAATCGCCTCAAACATCGCTGCCACCTGACCGATATTAGCCGAGCCAGCCAGACCGACTGATCCGGCGATTTGTGCGGCAACGTCGGAGAGAATATCGCCATACAGATTGGGCAGCACCAGCACATCGAAGGCTTCGGGGGTATCTGCCATTTTCGCCGCACCAATATCAACAATCCAATGCTCGTTAATGATGTCTGGGTATTCCGTCGCGATCTCGTCAAAGACCTTGTGGAACAGGCCATCAGTCATCTTCATAATGTTGTCTTTGGTAAAGGCGGTGACTTTTTTGCGCTTGTTGGCACGGGCATATTCGAAAGCATAACGGATAATTTTCTCGGAGCCGGGACGCGAAATTAGCTTGAGACATTCGTACACATCGTCGCTCTGACGATACTCAATGCCCGCATACAAGTCTTCTTCGTTTTCGCGCACAATAACCAGATCCATCACAGGATGCTTGGTCGCCACAAAAGGCGAGTATGACACGCACGGACGGACATTGGCATACAGGCCAAGTGTCTTGCGGGCGGTTACGTTCAGGCTCTTGAAGCCGCCACCTTGTGGGGTCGTAATCGGCGCTTTGTAGAATACCTTTGTCCGGCGCAGCGATTCCCACGCCGACTCCTCGATACCCGCACTGTTACCACGCAGATAGACCTTCTCGCCGATCTCGATTTCTTCAATATCGATCCGTGCGCCAGCCTCTTTCATCACATGCAGGCAAGCGTTCATGATTTCTGGCCCGATACCGTCACCGTAGGCCACCGTGATAGGGACATTCGACATAAGACTTTAACTCCTAGCCAAAGGGCATAGATAGTCCGTGGAAGTAACGTTGCGTTTCATCCAGCGGAAACGAACAAAACTAACAAATAGCAAACTTTGGGCGGAGCAAAAGTGTACCGTCTCAGTGGCCTGCACACAAAATTTACTGAATGGATTTACTGAATGGTCGTTCGCCCCCCCGACTCGATTGTGAGTTGTAACTGAGGCTCGTTGGAACGACGCGATAGCAGAATGTTTTCCTTGTTCAGAATGTAGTCGGCCTGACTGTAGGTCGGATTGTTCGCGGCATTGCCGTCGAGTTTGACATTGGCGGCAATCGTCGGCGGCACCTTGACCGAAACTTCCCCACCCGCTTTGATGTCCCCGATCAGGCCGCTTTTTTCTGGTAGTTTTGCCTCGACATTACCCGCACTCGCCGCGATGCTCATCGTCTTGAGACTGGCAGCAGTCGCATCGAAGATTATTTTGCCCGTGCCAGTCGTTGCTCTCAACGTCGTGAGGCTGGCAGGCAGCGTACCAAGTTCCAGATCACCGATGCTCTTTACCGAAAGGGTTGCCAGAGTCGCTGGGAATGCGCTGAAGGTCGCTTTGCCTGTTGCCATCGCCACTGTCACATCGGTTAACGCTGTGCCAGTCGGATCGAAGGTAATATCGCCGCTGCTACCTATCACACTTACGCTCACTTGTTTGACCGTGATCCCGGTAGGTAGCGTAACTTTCAATGTGCCGCGCCCCAATCCTTCCAACGAAGGAAAGGTACTGGTCTGTGTCTCGACCAGCGTAAATGTCCCGGTAGCACCATCGACCTGAAAATCGCTGGTAATGCGGCTGTCACGGCTGCCTGTAAATTCGGCATTGATCGTCGCGCTTGTGTCAGGAATAACCGTCAGTTGCGTATTCAGCGTATTTACCACAATATTTACAGTGGTGATTTGTGGTTCAATAACCTGCGTAAACACTTTGCGATTGTCGGTACGGACTCGGCTGGCCTGCTGATTAAACCCTGCGACAGCGATCCCGCCGATAACGGCAGTGCACAGCACCAACGCCAGCAAGTTGCCAAAGCGGACTCGCCGCCCTATGAGCAGCATCAAGCCGACGGCGATCAGTAGCCCGGGCCACACTCGCGACACTAGATCGGTGAGGGCAGAAGGCCACAGCCCAAGCGATTGCAGCAGCCACAGCGCCGCTAGCGCCAGCACAAACAGAGGCCAGACGATGCTCAAGCGTTGTGCTCTCATGGACGACCTCGCAGATGCTTGACCAGCAAAACTAGGGCAATCAACACAAGCAGCCCCGGCCCCAACAGATCGCCTTGCGGCCCCTGCAATAACCCGGCACTCTGCGCCAACAGCACTGCGCCAATAATGATTACGCCCATACCCAAAATCAGCATTGTTTCGGGGCGTGCGTAACGTAATACAGGTGGCTGTCCGAACTGCGGGATCGGCGGCAAGTCATCTAGCCCTTGACCGGGGATGAGCATCCACAGCAGCAGATAGGCTAATATTCCAAAACTAAGCGAAACCAGTGTCAGCGCGATAAAGCCGAGGCGTATCCACCAGCCGCTCACACCCAGATAGGCACCAATGCCGCCGCATACTCCACCGAGTACTCGGTCTAGCATATTCCGTGTTAGACGGTTTGTCGTCATAAATCTCTCAATAAGGGGAGTCCAGATAAAACCATGCTGCGCGTCCGCTTGCCACTATACCTTAACCCTCAGATCCCGCAAGTTTTGGATTTTATAGAATGGGCAGTGCTATTTAGGAGGCCACGACTACTCTTTAAGAGGCTGTAGTTCAAATTCGATAACCCAGACGATTTGGTTCAGGTTGACTCTTTTTCCATGAATGACCTGCCATGCCGCTATGAATGCTTCACACGACTCATAGCCTTCAGCTTGTGCATCATGTTCATTAATTTCACCTACCATCTCCTGACGAAGCCCCGTAATCATTATCCGGGCAACAGCCTTTTTACCACGATTAGGCTGCACAGCGTAGGATTTCCCTACTTCATAAAGTTTTTCATTCGGCTTGGCGATGCGCCGGGTTTGCCATTTTTCGCCTGCAAGCACTTTATCGAGTGTATACGCAAAAATCATGGGTAGTCTCCAAAACCCAAGTTTCTTCGATTGGGAGTGACAACAGATAGGCCAAGTCGTGAAAAGGATATACTATCAACAGTATAGAGTCAGTTTACGCTGGTTCAAGTAACTGAGTAGATACCTAAATTTGTCGAAAGCCGGATAGCAATATGATGAACCCGAATGATTTGATTGCTCTGCGCGAGGACATTAAATCAGAAGGGCTGGTGCGTGGTCGAATTGGGCGAATTTTACGGCTAACAGCGCCCGATCACGCCGAAGTCGAATTTGTAAATGATAGTGGGCATACGGTGGCGAAAATTGAGTTGGCTTCCGCTCAATTTAGCTTGTTACGTGACAAACAAACAATTGATCACATAAAATTCTGGAAACTTGTTGAAGAAACCAAAGCGGATAGTTTGGGCGATTCCGAACGACAGGTTGAAATCCTTATTGATCGAGTTTCGCGCATGTCGATAGCCGATATTTTCGCCTTTAGGAACATCTTTTGGGAATTAAAAGATAAGGCCTACAGGCGAGATTTATGGGCAGCCGCATTTATCATTGGAAACGGCTGTAGTGACGATGGCTTTACCGACTTTCGTGCTTGGTTGATTGCACAAGGTGAAAGTGTATATGTTGACGCATTACATGATCCTGAAAGCCTTGTCGATGTTATTCCCGTAATAGATGACATTTTTGGCAAAAGAGGTAATCCGTTTTTAGAAGAAATGAATTACATTGCAGATTTTGCCTATGAAAAGAAAACAGGAGAAGAGATGCCCACGTTTTTTGGTATCTATTCCCCATCTGAATTAACGGGTG
>JBDTVG010000273.1:0-12676 GCA_040007395.1 Chloroflexota bacterium | reverse complement strand
AACCCTACCCACCGAAAGACATTTTGTCTGCGTTTTTCGAACTAGCATATGACCCGAATCGGGACTGGGAATACACGCACAATAATATATGCGTGTATTCCCACGAGACAACATCTAAGTGCATTCAACTGGAGAGACTCGTATGGATGTGACAACCTTTAGGTCTGAAACCTATATGGCCTTCAGCACGCCGAAGCAGATTAATGCAGGAGTCCTGAATGTTGGATACGTGGAAGTCGGTCCTATCGATGGTCAGGCCGTCATGCTACTTCACGGCTGGCCCTACGATATTCACAGCTTCATTGATGTCGTGCCGATTCTGGCGGGAGTGGGCTATCGGGTGATCGTGCCGTATTTGCGCGGCTATGGCACGACGCGCTTTCTGTCGAACGCTACTTTCCGGAATGGGCAACCGTCGGCGGTCGCGCTCGATACCATCGCCTTGATGGATGCACTGAAGATCGAGAAGGCAATTCTGGCTGGTTACGATTGGGGAGCGCGGTCAGCCGATATTATCGCGGCGCTCTGGCCGGAGCGTGCCAAAGCCCTCGTCGCGGTGAGTGGCTATCTGATCGGTAGCCAAGAGGCTGGGCAAAATGCCGCTGCCGCCAAAGGCGGAACTCCAATGGTGGTACCAGTTCTATTTTGCTACAGAACGTGGTCGGGCGGGCTATGAAAAATACCGTCATGAGTTTGCCAAGCTCATCTGGCAGATCGCATCGCCACAGTGGAACTTCGATGATGCGACCTTCGATCGGAGCGCTGCGGCGCTCGACAACCCAGATCATGTCGAAATCGTCATCCATAATTACCGATGGCGGCTTGGGTTGGCTGATAGCGAGCCAGAATATGCTGATCTGGAACAGCGACTCGCCAAAAATCCGGTCATCACGGTGCCCACCATTACCCTTGAAGGGGATGCCAATGGTGCGCCACATCTGGACAGTAGTGCTTATGCCAGTAAATTTTCGGGCAAATATGCACACCGACTCATCGAAGGTGGTATAGGACATAATCTGCCGCAGGAGGCACCCCAAGCCTTTGCCGAAGCGATCCTTGAGGTCGATAGCTATTGATTGGCGTGTTGATAGTTGAGAAAGCAAGCATCTCTAGAATTCAGAGATAGAGACCCAACCCGATGAAAGGCGTTCCAAATGAAAGCAATTCCGATCTTGGCAGCCGCCATGTTCGTCATCGCCATTGGGGTTACTATCGTGACTTTGAACGAGACCAAGAGTAAGGAGGATCAGATGATACACATAGGAGGTCAATTATCCATCGAGGGTGAGATGCCTTCACTTGGTGACGCGACCGAGTGGCTCAACTCACCCCCCTTGACCACATCCAGCCTGCGCGGAAAAGTTGTGCTCGTTGACTTTTGGACATACACCTGCATTAATTGGCTACGTAGCCTACCCTATGTCCGTGCGTGGGCCGAGAAATACAAGGATCAGGGGCTGGTAGTGATCGGGGTACATACACCAGAGTTCCCCTTTGAGCACAACATCGATAATGTGCGGCAAGCGGCGACAGGCATGAGGGTTAATTATCCCATCGCGATCGATAACGAATATGCAGTATGGAATGCTTTCAACAACCACTATTGGCCGGCCCTGTATTTCATCGATGCACAGGGGCATATTCGACATCATCAGTTCGGCGAGGGCGACTACGAACAATCGGAAAAGATTATTCAACAATTGTTAGCCGAGGCTCGAAGTGGCGGCATTCCGAGTGGATTGGTTACGGTCGAGGCCACTGGTTTGGAAGTTGCCGCCGATTGGGGCGACTTGCGGTCGCCGGAAAACTATGTTGGCTATGACCGCACCGAGAACTTTGCCTCTCCTAGTGGGGCGGTATTGGGTCAGCCTCATGTCTATACAGCCCCCGCGCATTTATCACTCAATCAGTGGGCGCTGTCTGGTGATTGGACGGTGGGGCGACAGGCGACGGTGCTAAACCAAGCCAATGGGCGGATCGTCTACCGCTTCCACGCCCGCGACCTTCATCTTGTCATGGGACCAGCAGCACCGGGAACTTCTGTGCGGTTTCGCGTGTTCATCGATGGCCAGTCGCCAACCGCTGCCCATGGAACTGACGTTGACGAGCAGGGCAACGGCATGGTTACTGACCAGCGACTATACCAGTTGATCCGTCAACCGGGACCCATTGCTGATCGACAGTTTGAGATTGAGTTTCTCGCTCCCGGCGTGGAGACGCTTGCGTTCACGTTCGGCTGATGCACAGCAAAGGCGATGCATCTCATCACTGCCAACGATACCCTTATAAATGTGACCGATGGCGACGCAATTTTTCGGGTGTCTGTCCAGACTAATCACACCCAATTGTTGGGTCGATCCAATAAATTCAAGCGCGTCGATGACTCATCGACGCGGTCACGATACTTGTAAACCGGCAGCAGCAGAGAGTTCTAATGAGATGTCCCGTATTATGCCCCTAGAGGGATTTCGACCCACCAGAGTACCCACTCGTGCTGCTTGATCCTGACACGTGTGTCAAAGTACTTCTACAGCATATTTACTCTATATTCCCGGTGCGACCATATAATGGATTTCGGAATGATGAAATTTATCAGCGACACTTAAAAGGTGACACCGTGACAACATTAGCCCAAATCTATGGTTTGAGTGTTTCACGCATTCGCTGGATTATCCAAAATATGAAACGGTCAGGCTGATCGTTATCTCAATACTCTACGACGAAAAACGTCCCTCAGTGAAATCGGTGGATGATTATTGGTCAGCTACTCGTAAACCATAAGCTTCGATTGTGGTATCGTTGGGTAATGCCTATCGGTTTCATCCAGAACCTACATTGCTTTAAGTCCAAACTCCAGACTATTCAACCCAACTTCCTTATGATATGATGTTTGGGTTTTTAAGATTCTCTAAGGTTCAGTACAGCTCATGATGATGCTTAAACAGTGGACACCAGAACAAATCATACGCCTTGTTGGAACTGGAAAGACAGCGGCAGCAAAACGGATCAAATTGGCATATTGGTCGGGTCTAGGCCATGATAATTACAACCTGTGGGGCAGTTTGCCCGATGGTAGAGAGACGTATCAGGTTACAGTAGACTTACTGAAATTTCAGCGTAGTCCTCGCAATTTGCGGCCTGCGTTGCATTGCACATGCAGATCACATAATCACTGTGAGCATGGAGTTGCCCTACTGCTGCTTGGGATAGAGCAGCCTGATTTGTTTTCGTTGCGAGAAGCGCCGGACTTCGTTCAGGAGACCTATGACCAGGACGCGCGCCGTGCTCGGAAGCAACTTGACCAGAAACATAATCGCGTCTTGCCCTCCGCCGATCTTCAGACCCGACTGCTGGCGGAACGGCGAGCGCGGATTACTCATGGCATTGAAGACCTTTCACAGTGGCTGCAAAGCATGATCCAGTTCGGAATATCTGATCCACGTATCCGGCAATATGAGTATTGGGATTCGCGTTCCGAGCGCCTGATTGATGTGCAAGCGCCAGGGCTGGCATCTTGGCTCAGACAAATGGGGAGTATTGCAGTTGCTGGTGGCAACTGGATGGAACGGCTTTTGAAAGAGCTAGGCAGCTTGTATTTGCTCATCGAAGCTTTTCAACGTTTCGACAGTCTACCGCTTGGAGTTCAGGGGGATATTCGCACCGCAATTGGTTGGCACCAGAAACAGGACGAGATTCCCGATCAGGAAGGAATCCGGGATCAATGGCTCGTTACAGGGAAGGAATTGCTGGACTCTGATTCTTGGTTCCGCACACAGCGAACCTGGTTGTGCGGTGAAAGTACAGATCAGGATGCACTTCTGCTCGAATTTTCGACAGGAGATGAGCCGTTCAAGACACAGTTTATGCCTGGACAATCACTGGATGTAGAGCTTGTCTATTTTGACAGTGGATATCCGTTGCGGGCTTTTATCCGCAACAGCTACGGAGAACCGATGTCAGATCATACAACGCAGGGCACAACTGTGAATAGGGCGCTCACAATGTATGCTCATGCGGTAGCATCCAATCTCTGGCTAACCGCGTTCCCCATGATCCTTCAAAATGTGATCCCGACGCGCTATGACGGCGGATGGGTCATCCGAGATGAAGAACAAGTGTATCTGCCTATTTCTGAGCGTTTCCAGAATCGCTGGATATTGATGGCAATCAGCGGCGATTCTCCCATCACCGTTACTGGTGTTTGGGACGGTGTGGAATTCATGCCGTTAGGAGCCTTCGTCCCCTACAATCGGCAGACACATCCTCGACACAGCATACGATTTGTCGATTTCAGTGGAGCGAGGGCTGTTTGATGAGCCTGAACGATGAGCTTCTAAGCACCGCTGCACTAGGAACGGCACAGCGCCCGGTGAATCTGCCCACCAACATGAGTTCACTGCCTACCATGCTAGCGCAGCCTGATCCAGCGGATCGCGTGAAGCAACTCATGACAGCAGTGGCAACGTGGGCACTTCAAGAAAAGGCTGGATACATTCCTGGGCATGATCATCGTCGACCAGCGATCCCCTGCCCTGTAGAGGACAGCCCGCTCCTCAGCGAACGTGCCATGCAGTATTTCATGCTTATGTTGAAGGGTCAGTATCAGGATGTGATGCCCGAATGGTTGCGAGAAGCAGCGGTGCTTGGAAAGCGACTCCCCGAAGAATATCTGCCGACACTGCTGACTCTGGGACGCAACCGCAAAGAACTCCGCGATCTGATTACACCGCTGATCGGAGCACGAGGCCATTGGCTTGCGGAGCAGATCAAAGATCAGGGCTGGAAATGGTTTGAGATCACGGACACCGACAGAATCTGGTCCAAAGGGACGTTGGAAGCAAGGATAACACTGTTCGAAACGCTGCGAAAAAGCAACTCAAGGCGGGCCCGTCAACTGCTTACCAACCAGTCGAAAAAGGAAGGCGGCATCCAGCCTGAATTCCTGGCCTTGATGCGTATTGGTTTGACCGAGGAGGATGTACCAGTATTGGAAACGGCGTTGCACAGCACGGTTAAGGATGTTCGTACCCTGGCTGCCGATCTTCTGGCGCGGTTACCACAATCGCCATTGGTACAACGCATGATTGAGCGAGCCGAAAAAATCATAAAGCCGCACCGCACTCTGTTAGGGGGACAACTAAAACTGATCTTGGCAGCACCGGAATATACGCAGGAGTTGGAGCACGATGGCATTCAAAAAGATCTACTGTTACGCAGTCCTTTCCTAAAGCAATCGTTGTGGTGGGTCACACAAATCCTGAGCTTTGTCCCACCCTCCTATTGGCTCACGAAATGGAACGTAAGCCAGCACGATCTGATCTGGGCGGCAGCACACAGCGAATGTCCAGAGGTTTTCTGGCAGGCGTGGAGCGTGGCAATCAACCGGATCGCAGACTGGCAATTTGGTGCCGAACTGCTGCCTGTACTTTATGACGCGTCGCAGATAGCGCTTCCGACGAATCAATACGTGGCGGAAAATCATTCAAAGTGGATCGACAGCATTGTACAGATACTCACACCAGAGCAATGTGAAGCGCTGGCAGTACCTTGGCTGCGGCAGAAAGGCTTCCTTGGCGGGAACCCTGCGATGCCGCTGTTAAAAAATCTCCGGCATCCGTGGAGCCGGGATCTCACCCAAGTGTTTTTGGAAAGTTTGCAATCGGCTTTGCAAGCGGGCAAAGATACCACGAACGGCACAATTCACGCCCTGCTCAAAGGATTTGCCTATTATATGCTGCCTGATTTGCGCTATCAACTGTCGCCACGGCCTGATCATTCAAAGAATGCCTTGGTCATGCTTACTGATGTGCAGCGAATGCTCGATTTTCGTGCCGAGATGCTGGCAGCACTCCATGAAGATAGGTAATGAAAGGGAATCCCCAATGAACGATGTTTTACGCCAGCACGCGGAACAGCAGTACGCAGAAGAACTCTATGAACTGCGCCGCGCTGATACACATCTCCGACCCCAAAACTGGCAGCTTTCACCCTTTGCCGTAGCCCAGTATATCTTAGGCACGCGACTCAAGAATGGGGTTGAGGTCTCGACTAAATACTTTGGGGATCGCCGTGTGATCGAGATAGCGATTGCGACGCTAGTCACAGATCGTGCGTTGCTGCTCATGGGGGTTCCTGGTACAGCGAAAACGTGGGTTTCGGAACATCTCGCCGCAGCAATTAGCAACAATTCGACTCTTCTGGTGCAGGGCACAGCAGGCACAGCAGAAGAAACGCTGCGCTATGGCTGGAACTATGCGCGTCTGCTAGCTGAAGGGCCGACTCCAGCGGCAATGGTGCCCAGTCCGATGATGCTGGCAATGCGCGAAGGCAAAATCGCTCGCGTCGAGGAAATGACTCGTATCCCCGCCGACGTTCAGGATACGCTCATTACGATTCTCTCGGAAAAAACACTACCTGTGCCAGAACTGAATGATGAGGTTCAGGCAGTACACGGGTTTAACGTGATCGCGACTGCCAATGATAGAGATCGTGGCGTGAATGAACTCTCAAGCGCGCTTAAACGGCGGTTCAATACCGTTGTGCTGCCATTGCCTCGCACTATAGACGACGAAGTGACCATCGTGCAAGCGCGTGTGCAGGCCATGGGCACTGCCTTAAAACTTCCCACGCCTCCTCCTGTACTCCAGGAGATTCGGCGGGTAGTCACCATCTTCCGCGAACTGCGCGATGGACAGACCAGGGATCAGCAGAAGCGGTTGAAATCACCGAGCAGCACATTGAGCACTGCCGAAGCAATTTCGGTAATCAACAGTGGGCTGGCGCTCGCTACACACTTTGGCGATGGTGTACTAAGTGCCGATGATATTGCCGCCAGTCTGGTCGGCGCTGTCATCAAAGATCCCATTCAGGATCGCATGGCCTGGTTGGAATATCTGGAAACGGTCGTCAAAGAGCGTGATGGCTGGCGAGATCTCTACCAGGCGTGCCGGGAGGTAACAGCATAATGGCTGGCGAGGTTCACCTCTTTGGCGTTCGCCATCATGGGCCAGGGTCAGCCCGTAGTGTGATCCAGGCGTTGGATGCGCTGAAGCCCGATGTATTGCTGGTAGAAGGGCCGCCTGATGCGGAATCGGTGCTGCCACTGGTGATTCACGCCCATATGCAGCCTCCGGTAGCACTGCTGCTTTACGCTACACAGAATCCGAAAAAAGCGGCCTATTACCCGATGGCAACCTTTTCACCCGAATGGCAGGCCGTCCGATATGCTCTCTTGGCTAGCATCCCGGTTCGATTTATGGATCTACCGCAGTGCCATCAACTGGCGATGATCGAAGAACAGAACGAGCAAGCACCCGACGAACACGACAGCACCCATCAGCAGGCAGTTCACCTTGATCCTTTGGGAGAACTGGCAAAAGCGGCGGGATTCCCTGATGGCGAACGCTGGTGGGAGCATACGGTCGAACACCGCCGTGACAACGAGGATATTTTCATCGCTGTACAGGAGGCTATGATCGCGCTGCGCGAGCAGGATTTGGTGCACATGTCGGCACAAGTATTACAACACGAAATCCAACGTGAAGCTTACATGCGCAGCATCATTCGTAGCACGCAGAAGCAGAATTACCGGCGGATTGCAGTCGTGTGTGGCGCATGGCATACGCCCGCGTTGGCCTCTCCAGAGAATCATGCAGATCAGGATGAAGCAATACTAGCAAATCTGCCCTCAATAGCGATTACAGCTACCTGGATTCCCTGGACAAACAGCCGCCTCACCATGGTTTCCGGTTACGGCGCGGGGATCTGGTCACCGGGCTGGTATCAGCATCTATGGGAATGCGAAGGCGACATCGGGATTAACTGGCTGACTAAGGCCGCTCATCTGCTGCGCGGTGAAGATCTGACCGCTTCTACCGCCCAGATCATTGATGCGGCGCGGTTGGCTGAATCGTTAGCTGCCCTGCGTGGTCTGGCACTGCCCGGTCTCGCTGAATTCAACGAAGCTGTGCGGTCTGTCTACTGTTTTGGTAGCGAGAAGCCTCTGGAGCTGATCGCCCGCAAGCTCATTGTAGGCGAAACGATTGGCAGTGTTCCCGACAATACGCCGATGGTGCCGCTTCATCACGATCTAAGACGTGAGCAGAAACGGCTCAACTTGCGCCCAGACGATGGCGAAACGACGCTGAACCTTGATTTGCGGGTACAACAGCACCTGGAACGCAGTCATCTGTTGCACCGACTACTGCTTCTGGACATTGCCTGGGGAACCAAGATCGAGGCTGCAGGAAAAGGTGGCACTTTCCGTGAGATCTGGGATCTGCGCTGGCAGCCTGAACTTACTATCCGGTTGATCGAGCGAAGTGCCTGGGGCAATACAATTGCTGATGCGGCCTCAGCATATACACATCACCGGGCGCAAGAGACAAAGGAACTTCTAGCACTCACTGGGCTAATTGGCGATGTGCTGCTGGCGGATCTTCCAGAGGCGGCGGAATTTGTCTCGCAGCGTTTGCAAGAAATCTCAGCGCTGACGACGGACTTTAAAGCGCTCATGGCAGGACTACCAGCGTTGGTCGATGTGCTGTGCTATGGTAATGTGCGCCAGACTGGTGAGGGGATGCTGCGGTTAGTGATCGATGTGATCGCAGTACGTATCTGGGTAAATCTTGCTGGAGCCTGTACGTTGCTGGCGGATGATGCCGCCTCGGAGATGTTCAAATTGATCTGCGCCGTGAACATTGCCCTCCGCTTATTCGAAAATGCCGAGTATCTAAACTCGTGGCACCACGCACTGGGAAATATTCTGGAGGATACGGCAGTACATGGGCTAATCAGCGGACGATGCTGTCGTATCCTGTTCGATGCCGATGTTTTCAAAGCGGAGGACATTGGGCGGGTGATGAGCCTAGAAATGTCGCCAGCTAGTGAACCTATGCGGTCATCGGCGTGGCTCGAAGGATTTCTACGCGATAGCGGTATGGTGTTGCTCTATGACAAGGCGCTGCTCAAGATTATCGATGATTGGGTGCGCTCATTAAGCGATGATACGTTTATCATGCTGCTGCCGCTGCTGCGTCGGACATTTTCGAGTTTTACCGAACCTGAACGTCGCAAGATCGGACAACTGCTGCGAGGTAAGACGAAAAATGAAGGCGCTATTCCACTGGACGAAGCGCGGGCAAAGCTGCCGCTCCCGTTGATCGCCCTGATTCTAGGAATCGAGGAGAGACCATGAACGACGAAACACTGATCGAGCCGCTCGAACAGGAATCCGAGGAACAAAAGCAGTGGCGACGCTGGCGATTGATTCTTGGTGGTGGCCCTTGCGATGGTATTTGCATATCGCTTGGCGGGCATGACCAGCAGATTGATCATGCCTTAACTGCGCTATATGGAAAAGATCAAAAACTGGCTAAACAGGGTGGATCGCGTCAGGGGGGAATGGGTAAATCGATACTGAACGTGGCACGCTGGCTGGGCGACATCCGAGAATATTTTCCAACACCGATTGTTCGCATCATGCAGCAAGATGCCATCGAGCGATTAGGGTTGCGCCAACTGCTAATGGAACCAGAGATCCTGGAGACTCTGGACCCAGACGAGCATCTGGTTGCAGAACTGCTCTCACTCAAGCATTTGCTGCCCGACACCACCAGAGATACCGCGCGGCTTGTTGTCAAGAAGCTGGTCGATGATCTGTTGCGGCGGCTGACGAATCCGATGCGACAGGCTGTTCTAGGTAGCCTGAATCGGGCGATTCGCAACCGCCGTCCACGCCATCAGGAGATCGATTGGAATCGGACTATTCGAATCAACCTGAAGCATTACCAGCCGGAGTATAAAACCGTTATCCCAGAACGCTTGATAGGGTTCTCCCGTCGCCGATCCGCCATGCGCGATGTGATCCTGTGTATCGATGAAAGCGGCTCGATGGCAACCTCGGTGGTTTACGCCAGTGTTTTTGGTGCGGTACTGGCATCTTTGCCTGCTGTGCGAACTCATTTGGTCGTGTTCGATACTTCGGTAGTTGATTTAACACCTGGCTTGAGCGATCCAGTGGACGTATTATTTGGAACGCAGCTTGGCGGTGGTACCGACATTGATAAGGCACTCGGTTACTGCCAGCAGTTGATCACTCGGCCTCAAGATACAATTTTTGTGCTGATTAGTGATCTTTATGAAGGCGGTGATCGGAGAAATATGATGCGGCGGGCAAGCAGCATTGTTGCGTCCGGTGTCCAATTTATAGCACTCCTGGCTCTGAACGATGACGGTGCGCCGAGCTTCGATTCCCAAACTGCTAAAGCTCTGGCAAAACTTGGCATCGTATCCTTTGCCTGTACGCCGCAGCTATTCCCCGATTTGATGGCAGCAACGATCAACCGCAAGAATATCGCGCAGTGGGCCACCAGTCACAATATCCCCTATACTCACCAATCAGAGAGGGAGTAATCCTTAAAGAGATTTCCATAGACTGCCTGCCCGTCCTGCACCATCATGAAAATTGGATCGCAGATACGGGCAGCACCGTCAATGGCATCGAGCGGAAGCTGTGCATTGGCCGCTTCTCGATCTGTATCATTGGTATGTGGAAGTTGGTCAGATACCCAGCCCGGATCAACGCTGTTCATGTAAATCTTCGACTCCGCGTAATCGGGTGCGGCACTGCGGGTCAACATATTGAGCGCCGCTTTTGCCATATTCGTGTGAGGATGGACACCACGTTTTGTCTGGGCAAATTGTCCTTCGGACGCTGATACATTGATGACAAAACGCTGATCGGCCTCACTGCGTAGCATCAAGGGTTTGAGAGCGCTGGCGAGCAAGGCAGGCGCAACAGCATTTACTAAATGTACTTCCAAGAGTTCTGGCATGGATACTTCACCTAATGTGAGCACCCAACTATTGGCACCGCGATTGTCGATCTGTTCCTGATCTCGGTTGTAGTGTTCAGGCGGAAAAAGATCTGCATCTTGGACTTCATCCCCTGGCGCAAACACTATCTGTGACAGTTCTGCCGACGAGGTGGTTAGCGATGCCAGCGGATAAAGCGTCTGCTGTCCAGCATCGATGGGTTGATGGTTCAGCCTTGGAGTAAGCAACGGACGTAACTCCACCGGGAGATTACCAAGTGAACGCCGTTCGAACTCCAACAGATGCTGGTAATAGGCTGGTGGTCGGCGTACAGTCTGGGCTGCATTGTTGATCAGGATATCCAGTTTCGGATACGAATTGGTCAAATAATGGACAAACATTTCAAGTCCGGCAGTATGCCGAAAATCTACGCCATAGATGTGGAGGCAATCCTTCCAATCTACAAAATCTGGCTCGGCGGCATAACGGCGGGCAGCATCATGCGGAAAGCGTGTCACGGCAATCACCTGTGCATCACAGCGGAGTAGTTTCAGTGCCGTCTGATAACCGATCCGTAGCCGTGCTCCGGTGACCAGCGCGATTCTGCCACTCAAGTCTATGTGCTGTGTACGTTTCTCATAATTCAGGTCACCACAGCGCACGCATAACTTTTCGTAGAAAGGATGCTGGCGGAAAAATTTGCCTTTGCAGATATAGCAGGCGCGGGGCCTGTTGAGCGCTGGGGTTAGACTCAACCCGACATCGGATGGCGTGAAAGATAGATCATCGAGCAGCGGATTGCGATAAAGAAGGTTTTGGGCTGCACAATATACGTAATCAGGGGTGAGGTGAACCGGGTAGCTTTTTAGCAGGTTGCCGATCTCGACAAAAGGAGGATCGGTTGCGGCAAGTATCAAGTGATTACAATACATCAGGCACACGGGCAGACGATAAGTCGGGATCATCTCGCGCTGCTGTCCCGGTGGCAGTTTCGTGTTTGGCGCTTTGTACTTTTTGATCGGCCCCTTGAGCGCTTTGACACTGCCAATGCGCTGTAGACTTTGATCGAAGGTAGCAGCAGAATATGCGACCGCAACATCAATTACAAGCAGCACGTGCTGAATCTTGAAGTCCGTACTCTGTTCTCTATAAAGATCGCTGGAATGTGGCTTGTCATAGATTAGGATCTGTACAGACTCTGACCGTTCACCCTGATCATTCGTGATGGTTCCAGATGCAACGCCATAGCTGGACGGCAAAAACGCGGCGATCTCCTGTCGAATCGCCAGCAGATTCGGCGGCGTAGAAGATTCTAATACATTTGCTACCTGAGATCGGATGATTGCCAGAATACCATTCAGATGGCGCGCAATATCGGTCATTTGACGACTCAATCTATTCCAATTAGGGGGAGATAGACAGGAATTGAACCTGTCCCTATTCGCCTTGTCAAGGCGACGTGCTCACGCTACACCATATCTCCACGAAGTGGTGAAGATGCTCAGGACTTGAACCTGAGACCCTGCGATTTTGCAGATCGCGCTCTCACGTTGAGCTACATCTTCACCGTCAGTGAGTTTAGCATAAGTATAGAGGATTATTCTCAAAGGGTGGAGACAGGCAGGACTTGAACCTGCCCCTTTACCGGACTTTGGAGGTCCAAATATATGCTCACGCTACACCATGTCTCCACGAAACGGTGAAGATACTTAGGATTTGAACCTGAGATCCTCCACTTAGAAGGTGGGCGCTTTCACATTAAGCCACATCTTCACCATTGATTAGTCTAGCATAGAGGTTCAAAAAAAACTAGTCACCCGACAGTAGGAGGGAAAGGGCTTGCAGGGCAGGAAAATGCCGG
>JBDTVG010000272.1:0-4162 GCA_040007395.1 Chloroflexota bacterium | reverse complement strand
TTCAAACTATACCTGAATTGGCTCACTCGCTACCTATTCCTTTGCCCCACCCTCAACTAGGATGAGTGTGCCAAGATACCCATAGAGACTCTTTAACGGTTTTGCGGTTTGTGCTGCGATCTGCTGAAAGCCAGATATTGCCGATTGTTGCTGACTCAGGTTGGCTTGCGTCAGCATAGAGTCAAGGCGAGTCGCTTGGTTGATGTCGGCAAGTGCCCCACTTTCATCGCCTGTCCGGGCACGCGCCAAACCCCGATTTCGGTAGGCTTCCCCATAGGTGAGATTAAGACGGATAGCCTCACTATAGTCGGCAATGATACTGTCGAGATCATCTTTCGGGCGGGCTAAAGCACGTTCAAAATAACTCTGAGCATTTAGCTGCTGCGTTGTTACCTGTGGAGTCACCGCGACTTGTTCCAGTTTGCGCCGCACCACCGATTCATCGGTTTGCGGCGCGGGAGTCACGGGCAGATCAACGGGTCTCAGAAAGCGTGAACGCAACTTGTCCATTGCCGCTTCAAAGTAATCGTGCGGCACGCTGACGGCGTTGAAGGCATCTAGTTCGTCAGCTAGAGTCGGATTTAGGAATTTTTGGGCATCGTCAAATTTAAATTCCGGCGTGACCAACGGAATGATCATGCGTTTCAGGCGCAGCGCCTCTTCGATCTCACGCCGCAGCCAGTCTTCGGAATTTACACAGCGATCTAATGTGCCGGGGGTAAGGATGAGGACAAAGTAAGGTCGGGCGGCAATTTGATTCAGGATAATCCTATCAAACTGTCCAGCATCGATGCTTTCCACATCCATGAAAACATCGATGTTGCTAGCCCGCAAATCCTGAAAGACAGCCCGTGCAATAAACGCGCTAACACTGCGGCGGTAACTAATGAAAACGCTATTGTTCACCTACGCCGTCCCTTCGTGAGGCTACAGGGTAAGTATAGGGTAGAGTTGCACGGCAAACAACATGATCTGTGAAACGTAGGTGAACAATCAGGCGCGATTCTCTAATTGGCCTCATTCTTACTCCTTCTCGATGAAATGGAAAGAAGGAAATTAAGGAGAGGCCAATTGTTATCTTTTGGCGGTCAGAGCGCGCTCAGGGTGCAAGCTCTAGTGAGTTCTGCTCGACCCAGCCGGAACTATTTGTTCCCGAAATCTTGACCAGCCACCACCACTGGGTTGTATCGGTTTGCGGTCCACCAAGCACTTCTAGAACGGTTCCTGCTGGTGCAGTGAAGTTGACAGACGCATAGGAATTGGCATTGCTACGCAACCAGCTATACGGAATGGATAGACGAACCCGAACCTTTGTCGAGACATTCCAACTGACAATCGTTGCGGTGGGCTGTGGGCCGATGGCTGTGGGCGTTATTACGCCCGAACCCGTGACGAGATCCAGTGAGTTTTGTTCGACCCAGCCTACGACATTTGATACGGTATCGCGGACAGGCCACCACCACTGCGTTCCGTCCGATTGCGCTTTATCCTGAATAGTCAGGAGTATCCCCGTCGATTCCTGATAGAGTACCGTGCCAAAGGAGGATGGAACACTGCGTAACCATACGAAGGGTATCGTTAGCTTAACGCGCACAATATTGGTCGGCTGCCAATTGGCAGCAGCACCACTAGGTGTCCCTGTCACAATCGGCGTTGGAGTTGCCGTTGCAACACCGCCAATGAGTTCTAGGGAGTTTTGCTCGACCCAGCCAACAACACTAGAAGTTATGTCACGCACGGGCCACCACCACTGCGTCCCGTCCGATTGCGCTTTATCTTGAATGCTCAGATTTGCGCCTGCCGAGGTTTGGTAGAGTACTGCGCCAAAAGAGGATGGGACACTCCGCAGCCATGCATAAGGCACGGTCAGCTTGACATGCACGATGTTAGTCGGCTGCCACTCTGCGGCATTGCTGCTAGGTATTGGCGTGAAGGTGGGGGTCGTTGCCGTGCCCACAGGTTCTACTGATCCATATTCCACGAAACCAGTAATCCCAGTAGTTGGAAGCTGTATCCGCCCCCACCATTGAATACCATCCCATACAAGACCTGTGCCTGAAGGTGCGGCTACTGCATTGACCACAGTACCGGGATAAATAGTTGTGAAGATGCCAGCCGTTGTTGACGCATCGAAGCGAACCCATAGATAGGGTACGCTAGCCTTCACCCGATATTGCCCTGCCCAAATGCTCACAGGTGGGTTGACTGTTTTCGTCTCAGCAGGTTTAGTAACCTCAGTGACGGCACTTGTGGCAGTCGTTGTGGCCTGTACTATCTCAGTAGTCGCTTCAACGGTAACTGTTGTAGGTTCGGGCGTAGTAGTAGTCGGTTCCAGCGTGGCTATCGTTGGCTCAGAAGTAGCAGCAGTAACTTCGGCAGTAGCCTGATTTGCATTGGCAACCGTTTGGGATGAAGCCAAGACGCTCAAAATGGCACCGAAGAGCAGTGACAAAACGAGCAATAGTGATGAATTTCGCTTACTCATTATCATGTCCTTTTCAGGTAGAACGTAGAAAAGCTGTTTACATCTTAAATGATGTGTCTCTAACAGACAATCACTGCCCATAGATTTTTAGGAAATTTATAGTCGCAGCTTGAATAACTCGCTTCACAATGCCACACTGACATATCGTTTTTTGCCAGTGTGGCGTGCTATCGAGCTTACCCGTTAATGTTCAGGCGGTAGAAGTAAGTCGCTTTGCCTTGTGCATAGACGAATTCTACTGACAACACATAATTGCCGGGGGTGGTGGGTAGGTTGTAAAGAATCAAGGTATCGGGTCGAACATCCTGCTTGTTGATGAGTTTGGTGCCATCGCTGCTGTAGATAGAGATACTGCTAGCAGATAGTGCATCCCCTTGGAAAGTGATCTGCGCGGCATCATTGGGCGAAGCAAAGATACGTTCCGTGCTGGCGTTGGCAGGGCGGTTCACACAGATAGACTCACCGTTGGCCCCTGTTGTGCAGACATTAACGGCGATAGGACCGAATGTTCGCCCACCAACTATGATTGTTACCGTTGGGACGTTAATCACCGCATTGATTGACGATCCGCCCGTTGGTGCGAGTGTTGCGCTAGCAACTGCCTGAGCCGTAGGTACCGAAGCTGTTGGGGCTTCGACGGTTGGTAGAATGGTTGGCTCAGTTGTGGGAGTAGCCGTTGGCAGCACGGTAGCGGTGGGTAAGACAACCGCAGCGGTTCCAGCAGAGGTGCTTTCTAGAGTCACGACAGCGGTCTCTGCTGGCACTTGCGTTTCTTCCGCAGTAGCTTCCAAAGGCGTTACTTCGAGCGTTGCTGGTTCTTCCGAAGTTGTTACTTCTGGAGTAACGATTTGGTTGGGTTGTTCAGTGATTAGGGCAACCGCCGTCGGAGCGTTACCGCTGACCGATAGCAAGAAAACATAGCTCACGAAAGGTTGATTCTGTCCGGTTCCAGCGTAGGCTGCATCAACCTTGAGCCGATGTGAACCGTCAGTGAGACCCGTTGCCGTAAAAATCCCACCTGTAGAAGCGAGATCAACTTCCACCTGTTCGCCATCGGCAGTCTTATCATCGAGCAAAGTCCCGTGCAAACTCAGTGCTGCCGGCAAAGCTGGATCAGTTGTAAAGCTGATTGCGTCGCTATTGGCGATAGCAATGGAGACTGGGGGTTGTGGGTCATCCACAAAATCACATTTTGGCGTTCCTGCCGCGTCAGGCCAGCAGAACGAACCGAGAATCCCTTCGACAGGTGTGCCTTTGAGTGTACCAATCACCACGGGTTGTTTGGCAGGTAGGGTAACATCGGGTGTTGCCTGAAGTGCTGCAACAATAGAGTGGGTCGGGAGGCTCGTCCCGTAGAAAGCCAAAGCAAACATAAGGACAGCGAATACAAGAATGGGCAGTCGCTTAACGAGTGTTGTCATTAATTCCCCCTAGATATGTCCCGCCGTGCCAGTACGGGCTGCTGCATTAGGCCATATCCAGCCTAAGTGTTGGGATAAAACCATGGGGGCATTGTAGCATTGGCGTGTCTGTCTGCCAACCGAAGGGTCAAATCTGGAACAAACTCATGACTAGCATACGACTGTTTCACTATTGACCGAGCGTGAAATTTTCCATTTTCGTAAAAGTTGACCCTTGCGCGGTCGCGTCACGGTGGTATACTGTTCGACACACCAG
>JBDTVG010000271.1:0-6522 GCA_040007395.1 Chloroflexota bacterium | reverse complement strand
AAAGGCGCGGGATCTTGTCACAAGATCCCGCGCCTTTTTTACAGCCGTTGTGGACTACATGTATATTACAGGCTCAAATCACTGAAGGGGAAAATGTAACGATTTTCTTCTTTGCTAAAGTAAACCACTGGCTCTGAATACTCTAAATTAAGTTCGCGTGCTATCCATCCAGCTAAAGCACATGCTAGCCCTTCTTCTTGATAATCAGTGAGGACAATATCTAACTTTACAACCTTTATTATGATAGGGTAATTTTTATTGACCCATTCCTCAAGTTGATTTTTTACAAGGGCAATGCCTAATATCAAGTACTGATGCTCGACTATTGGCAATTTTGCTTTGATGTCCAAATATACGCCCCTGATTGTTTCGATAGGCTTTTCTTCAACGTTGGAATACGGGGTAATTTCGGCAGTTAAACTTACATATATTCCCCAAGTACCTTTGAAGAAACGATAAATAAAGTTGCTTTCCATCAGAGATTACTCCAAATTAAAATGAGAAGCCTATAAACTGAATAGGCAACGGTTACGACGCGCTGTTAAGCGTGCCTTGTGTTATCGATTTTCCCATTGTGGGATATTGAGCAAGCTTATTTATCCTTTAGTGCAAGTATAGGCTTTAATTGGTGATTTCGACCTGATTCGGTTACTAAAGCAAACAATTTACTTTTCAGCAATATGCAAGGATAAGTAATGAAACTAAAAAACGCGGGATCTGGTGGCAAGATCCCGCGTTTTTTAATTTATCTAATACAACGAGGTACTACACTCAGGGTGCAGCGACTTCGCTACCTTCGCCGATGTCTGGGGTATCCGCCATCGCGTCGTAATCGACCTCTGCGTCCTTGTCGAGCGCCCCTTGACTTTCTAGCGTCGTCGAGGGTGCGACCAACTCGCGGTCACGATAGGTATGGAAGCCTGTCCCGGCGGGGATCAGCTTACCGATGATCACGTTTTCTTTCAGGCCGTACAGACGGTCTTCCTTGCCCTCAATCGCGGCTCCTGCCAACACCTTGATGGTGTGCTGGAAGCTCGACGCAGACAGGAAGCTGTCGGTGCTGAGTGCGGCCTTTGTGACACCCAGCAGCACTGGTACACCAGCGGCGGGTTCCAGACCCTCATCCAGCAGTTTCTCATTCATAGAGAGCAGCATCAGGCGGTCAATCAGTTCACCGGGCAGCAGTTCGCTGTCGCCACTCTTAGTGATCTGAACCTTCGAGAGCATCTTGCGGATGATCACCTCGAAGTGCTTGTCCGCGATGTTTACGCCCTGATTACGATACACGTCCTGCACTTCGGCGAGCAAGTACAGTTCGCACGGTTCAGCGCCTTGAATACGCAGAATGCGGTGCGGGTTCTTCGCGCCTTCGGTCAACTGCTGACCAGCCATGACATGCGCCCCATCAAAGGCTTGCGGAGTCAGGCGGGCGCTAGATGGAATATCATACTCGTGTTCTTCGCGGTTCTCGTAACGGATGTACAGGGTATGGCCTTCCAAATGGACAGTGCCGCCCATCTTAGCTCCCAGTACCGCTACCGTGTTATCCTCGGCATCCACCTGACGAGCCAAGACCTGGCCTTCATTGATGCTCTGTTCATCCTCGACCATCAGTTCCCAGTCTACCGGAATGGTATGCTGTTCGCTGAAGACTTCGCTGTTGATGACCGTCGCGATACGCACGCCATCAACTTTAGTCAGCCGTAGTGTGCCGTCGATGTCGGTCATGACCGCCTCGCCCTTTGGCTTCTTGCGGGCTTCGAACAGTTCTTCCACGCGAGGTAGACCGCTGGTGATGTCGCCAGAGACTTGTGCCGTACCACCAGTGTGGAAGGTACGCAGAGTCAACTGTGTACCCGGCTCACCGATAGACTGTGCAGCGACGATACCGACTGCCGAGCCAATTTCGACCAGTGCGCCACGTCCAAGATCGCGTCCGTAGCAGTAGGCGCAGATGCCGTGCATCAGCGCGCAGCTCATTGGGCTGCGGGCATACACTTCTTCGATCCCCGCGTCAACGAGCGCATCTGCGATTTCATCGCTGATCATTTCGTTGCGATCAACGATCAGTTCACCCGTTGCCGGATGATAGTGTGCGCTGGCAGCACAGCGTCCAACGATACGTTCTTGAAGCGCCTGTCCAGCGATATTGTCCGACTTGCGAACCCAGATACCCTGTTGAGTCATGCAGTCCATGCGGTTCACGATCACGTCCTGCGCCACATCGACCAAACGGCGGGTCAGATAACCAGCGTCAGCGGTACGTAGGGCGGTATCTGCCAGACCTTTACGCGCACCGTGCGTCGAGATGAAGTATTCCAGTGCGGTTAGGCCCATGCGGAAGTGACTGCGGATCGGCAGGTCGATGATACGGCCTGACGGGTCAGCCATGAGTCCGCGCATCCCCGATAGCTGGGTGATCGGGCCGAAGCCACCTTTGGTCGAACCAGACAGCGCCATGATCGCGATAGGGCCGAACGGGTCCAGCGTATCCTTGATCACATCGCCAAGCTGACTCTTGGCCTCGTTCCACGTATCAACTGTCTTCTGATAACGCTCGTCTTCGGTGAGCAGACCGCGCCGGAAATCGCGCTCGGCCTGTTCGATCTCACCGCTGGCAGTCCCCAGAATTGCTTCACGCTCAACGGGAACCGTCAAGTCGGAAACCGCAATCGTAGTGCCAGAGATCGTTGCGTAGTGGAAGCCCAGATTCTTGATCGCATCTACGATCTCAGTCGTTGGGTCGCCACCAAGCAGCGCATACGACTTGGCAACCAAGTTCTGCAACTGCTTCTTACCCATTGTGTCCTGCTCGAAGCGCATTTCGTCGGGCAAAATACGATTGAAGATTGCACGGCCTATGGTCGTGATCTCCGGGTATTCCTGCGCTGGCAAATTATCGTAGTAGTTACCCAGCAGGATCGGCGTATGCAGGCCGACAATGCCGAGTGCATACAGGTAATCAACCTCATCCATGCTGGAAACCAGCCGACGATCCAACAGATTAGCGATCTGAAGGTCGGCATATTCATTGCGTTTGCGAGCTAACTGCGTGAACTCGTAGCCATTGTAGACTGCTACGTCAATCGTGCCGTCCAACAATGCTTGGAATAGATTCACTTCGGCAGGGGTCGCTTTGACCTTCTTGCCGTCAACGGGCGCAGGTTCCGTCTTGTTAAAGAGCGTGACCTCGTTGCCGACGAAAAATTCCTTGTGATCTACCCATTGCTGACCGGAGGTATTGAACGCTACCCCGATCTTGAGACCCTTTTCCGCGATGTCTTCCCAATGCGGGAACGATGCAGCACGGCTGCGAAGCGAGATAATATCGGCGGTGGGGTCCATCGTCAGATAGTAGTTACCCAGCACCATGTCCTTCGAGGGGCCAACGATTGGCTGACCATCGGCGGGCTTGAGCAAGTTACGGGTACTGAGCATCAGGCTGCGGGCTTCCTCGACGGCTTTGGTCGAGAGCGGCACATGAACGGCCATCTGGTCACCGTCGAAGTCGGCATTGAAGGCCGAGCAGACGAGCGGGTGAATCTGGATGGCTTTACCTTCCACCAACTGCGGCTCAAATGCCTGAATACCCAAACGGTGCAGCGTTGGCGCACGATTGAGCAGCACCGGACGATCCTTGATCACTTCTTCCAGAACTTCCCAGACTTCGGGCTTCTCGCGCTCAATGATGCGCTTGGCACCCTTGACATTGCTGGCGTAGCTGTACTGAACCAGCTTGCTGATCACGAACGGGCGGTACAGTTCCAGCGCCATGATACGCGGCAAACCGCACTGATGTAGCTTGAGCTTCGGCCCGATCACGATGACCGAACGGCCTGAATAGTCCACGCGCTTGCCGAGCAAGTTACGGTGGAAACGACCCTTTTTACCCTTGAGCATATCGCTCAAAGACTTGAGTTCACGCCGACCACGACGGCTGAGTGCCTTGCCGCGTTG
Source organism: Chloroflexota bacterium (assembly GCA_040007395.1). Classification (GTDB taxonomy): domain Bacteria; phylum Chloroflexota; class Anaerolineae; order Aggregatilineales; family UBA2796; genus DATGFK01. Next base: position 2,565 of record JBDTVG010000271.1, on the reverse strand, counting down.
GCTGTTGTCGATCAGGCTGTCTACGGCTTCTTGCAGCATACGCTTCTCGTTACGCACGATCACGTCCGGTGCGCCGAGTTCCAGCAGCCGCTTGAGGCGGTTATTACGGTTGATCACCCGGCGATACAGATCGTTCAAGTCCGAGGTGGCAAAACGTCCACCGTCAAGCTGAACCATTGGGCGCAGGTCGGGCGGGATGACGGGCAGTACGGTGAGGATCATCCACTCCGGGCGATTCTCGCTCTTGCGGAGGCTCTCCACCACACGTAGACGCTTGGTTGCTTTCTTCTTACGCTGCTTGGAGCGGGTATTCCGTACTTCGTCCCACAACTCCACAGCCAGTTTGTCCAGATCCATGTTACGCAGAATCTCATAAAAGGCTTCTGCGCCCATGTCGGCCTTAAAGACATTGCCGTAACGTGCCTTCAGTTCGCGGTAACGCGGCTCACCGAGGAAGGTTAGTTCCTGCAAGCCCTGAAGCTCCTGACGCGACTCGACGGCTCCCGAACGGGCGCGGCCCATGCGGTTCTGACGTTCGCCTTGCAGGACTTCGATCTGGTCGGCGGCAACAGTGCTGCGCTCGTCAGCTTGAAGATCCAGCCGCGAAAGTTCTTGCTGGCGGCGGTCTTCGATCTCGGACTGAATTTCGCTGAGACGGGCGGTCACGGCCTGCTGAACACGGCTCAATAGTTCATTGCGAACCAATTCGCCACTGTCCGCAATCATTTCGCCTGCCGCTTCAAACAACAGCGGCTCGGTCAAAGTCTGGCCCCGCATCGATTCGATACGGCGCTGGAGGCTTTGGGCATCCTTCATGATGTCTTCGGACAGACGATCCCGTTCTTCGTTGTAGCGGTTATGAATTTCGTCGATCTGTTCCTGAAACTCGCTCAGGTCAACATCCCGCGAACTCTTGATGGCCTCGATCTTGTTTTCGAGGTCGCCACCGGAACTGTTTTCGACCCGCGAAAATTCATCTTCGATGCGCTTAAGTGACTTGAGGCGGGCATCTTCGTCAACGGTGGTAATAACATACTGGGCAAAGTACAACACGCGATCCAGATTGCGGCGGCTTACATCCAGCAGCAACCCCAGATAGCTCGGTACACGGCGGGTATACCAGACGTGTGCGACGGGGGCTGCCAGTTCGATGTGACCCATGCGTTCGCGCCGTACCGAAGTACGGGTAACTTCTACGCCGCACTTGTCGCAGATGATGCCCTTATAACGGACATTCTTATACTTGCCGCAATAGCACTGCCAGTCTTTGGTCGGCCCAAAGATTGCCTCACAGAATAGGCCATCTTTTTCAGGACGCAGCCGACGGTAATTGATAGTCTCTGGCTTGGTGACTTCACCATATGACCATGACTTGATCTGCTCTGGCGAAGCCAGGCTGATGCGTAGGGCGCTAAAATCCTTAGCCTCCACGGCGTTCCTCCTATGCGCTAGTACGAATGAAAGGTTTAATCAAACTTTGCATTGGGTGGTTGACTCGTAACTCTGTAGAACGAGCGGGAAAATTGGCTAGAGGCTAAAATAGTCCACAATAACGCCAAAATAGCGCATGGAAGATTATTCCAACGCTGAAATGTTGACGTGTGGACCGAATACCAGCCATATCTTATTAGATAGTATTATAACGCAGTTTAACGCGATGTCAATCAGAATATCTTGGTGATTAGCCACAAGTGCCTTTGGGCTTGGGAAACGAGTTAGCGTGAGCAAAACCCACGGGCGCGGCGATGGAAAGGACAGCAGCAATGCCGTCGAGCCAAAGATAAAGGCCATCCAAATCGGACAACTGGTTGAGCTTGCCGCCGGAACGAAGCCAATGCAGCGCTTCAGGCTGCCGCTTCAAGGCGGACGTTTGTCATATTCAGCACATCGCCACTGAGGCCGTCTTGATCCCATTTGCAGACCTACACCATTGTTCTATAATGAATGACATCAAGAAATTAGGAGAACTGATTATGTCAAACATTGTTCTTTATGATTCAAAATACATCACAGTTGAATACTGGCCTGATAAAAAGTTGATATATCACACAATTCATCAACCTATGAGTGAACAATTGCCGGTGTTTAAAGAAGCGCTCGATATTGGGACGGATGCGTTGCAGAAATACAAGGTTTCCAAATGGCTTTCTGATGACCGCAAAAATGACGCTTTGACTAAAGAAGGTAATGAATGGTCATTCAATGATTGGCAACCCAGAACCATCAAAGCAGGCTGGAAATATTGGGCAGCGATCGTACCCGAAGAACTAATAGCCGCGGGAACATTAATGCCTGTTATGGACATTCTGTTTGATCTCGGTTTACGGATGATGGTTTTCACGGATATGGAGAAAGCTGTTGCTTGGCTCGATAAGGTAGACGACCTATCCGCTAAGTAATTTGATAGTGTAAGACCCCATTTGATCCCGTCATGAAGGATGGAGAATTCGTCACTATCAAGTCTGAGCTAGGGGCGCGGCACCGCACCCCTATGAATCGCAGAAAGTTACTTAGAGCGTGTTTGAAAATTAAGCCGGGGCAAGACGATGAAGCAAGCGCTTGCTC